>NZ_BAABDO010000003.1:0-159599 GCF_039539665.1 Actinomadura keratinilytica | reverse complement strand
ATCCGCTCGCGCCGCGGGCCCCGCCGGCGCCGCCCGGCCAAGCTCCACGGCGACAGGGGCTACGACTGCGACCACCTGCGCCGATGGCTCCGCGGCAGGAACATCGCCCTGCGCCTGGCCCGCGGAGGCGTCGATTCCTCCCAGCGGCTGGGCCGCCACCGCTGGACCATTGAACGCACCATCGCCTGGCTCAACGGCTTCCGCCGCCTGCACCGCCGCTGCGAACGCAAAGCCCAGCACTTCCTGGCCTTCGTCGGCATCGCCGCCGCCCTCATCTGCTACCGCCGCCTCGCCAAATGAGATCACCTCTAAGGACACGCCCGGTGCTGCGTACGGTTACCGCGGTTGACTGGCGGGCCTGAGACGGCACTGCTGCGGTGTTGGCTGTTGTTCGAATGAGGCAGTGGTCGGGGGCCGGGGTGAGCGGGCACGGGGCTTTGCTGGTTCGTCGCGGGTGGGTGATGTGGTGACCTTTGTTGAGTCAGGTGGTTTCGGGGTGGTGGCCGATTGCTTCGGTGACGGTCTCCCATTCGTTGGCGCGGGACATCCAGCGGTTGACCGGGATTTTCTTGCGTTTGCCGTCTGCCTTCACCAGGACGATGCGGTTTCCCGCCACGATGAGGGTGTCACCGCCCGTCGCCCGGAATGAGCGCCGGGTGCCGATCGGTGCGATGACCTCCAGTGTCCGTGTGTGCGTGGTGTAGGTGAAGTACGGGCGGGTCAGCAGGACCGCGCCGTACACGATGAACAGCGCACCGAGCGCCAGGTTGATCAGGCCGGGGACCAGCAGCCCCAGCACGAAGTTGGCGATGCCGAGGACGAGGAACAACCATGCGACGGGCGGGTTGTACCGGACCTGCAGGGTGGTGCGGGGAGGGCGGACAGGATCGGCCACGGTCGGGTCCTTTCGTCGCCGCCCATGATTGTTCAAGTCGCCCGCGCAATGGCGGTGGTGCTGGTGGCCGGTTGCGGACGACTGCGCAACGCAGAGGCGCGCGCAGTCCCCGATGTTGAGATTTTGGAGCGAATCAAGTTGAAGCGTTGGCGGTGAAAATGTCCAAGTCGTTCGGAAGCATGGCCTGTCTTCGCGACGCGAGGGCTGTCGGGCCGCGGTGGCGACTCTGTTGCGGCGGGGGGATGGCCACATCTGGACTCTGTGCGGGCTCGGCCGTGGGTGAGGGCGCTGATCGTTGTCGCTGTCAAAGGGGATCGGCCGGGGCGGTGGCGTCGCCGGGACGTGTGGATTCTGGGGGTTTCGGAGGAAGGGCGTAGCAGGCGAGGGTGTGTGTCTCTAGACTCGCGCCTCGTGCATGGTCATCCGCCGCCCCCCGTGCCGCCAGGGTTTGACGTCGAGCCGACCGACGGGGAGAGAGCCGCGCCGCGTTTCCGGCGGTTGATGGCCTGGGGCATCGACACCGCGCTGCTGTGGGTCGTCGCCGTTCTGCTCGGCATGATGACGTGGGGGCGGCTGCAGTCCTACGTGGCGGAGGACCTACCGCAGAAGGCGCTGGCGGCGACCGGTGGCCTGCTGTTCTCCGGCGGGGACGTGGAGAAGGCCGCCACCGACTTCGGCGCCGGGGTCTGGGGGACGTTCACCAGCGCCGTCTATCAGGCACTGGCCCTACTCGTCCTGGTCGAGTTGCTGTATCAGTTCGTGGCGCAGACCTGGGCGGGGCGCACGCTCGGCAAAGCGGTCATGGACATCCGCGTGCGCGCCGCCGCCACAGGGGACGCACGGAAACCCGGCAAGGCGGGGGCCTTCCGCCGTGCCCTGGTGACCACCGCGGGCGGGACGGGGCTCTACTGCCTGGCCTGGGTCGTTCTCCTGGAGGGCATGTTCTTCGCCGCGGTGCTGGTCTGGCTGTTCGCCGTCGTGGTCTTCGTCGCCAACAGCCTGCCCGCGCTGTTCGGCGGACGCCGCCGGACGCTGGCCGACATGCTGGCCGGGACGGCCGTCGTCCGCGCCGGGGTGTATCAGCGCGCCGTGGCCGCCGCGGTGCAGGGCGCCGGGCGGGCATGGGACGGCACCCAGGCGGCCGGACGGGCCGTCCGGGACGCCGCCCGCCAGAACCTCGGACAGTCCGAGCGCGCGCAGCAGGTCCAGGACATGGGCAAGCGGCTCGGCGGCCGGATCAAGGGGCTTCGCTCCGGGCGGGCGGGCGAGGAGGCGCCGCCGCTCCATGCCGCCAACCCCGCCCAGGCCCTGCCGCCGCCGCAACCGTCCTACGACCCGGTGCAGGGATACGCGCCGCCGATGCCGTACGTTCCGCCGGCTCCTCCAGCAGGGCAGGACGGTTCGTAAGGCGTTTCGGCGGAGGCGCCACGACGCCAAGTCCGGTAGTGCGCGGCTCACCGCGCTGAACGCTGCGTAGCCCGCGGGGGCGTCATGCTGCTGCGCACCCGGGGGAAGTGACGCCGTGTACGCGCCGGGCCGTCCCCACAGCAGTTTCGGTAAGCGATTGGTAAGGGCCGGTTGGCAGGATGAGGGGTGTCGGAGGTGGTCGAGTGCTACGGGGACGTACTCGATCACCTGGGGAACGTAGCGAGTGTGCGCGGGCCAGGCCCGGGGCGGGGGCGGACGGTGGACGCCGAAGCGGGGTCGGCGTTCATCGTTCGTTGAGCAGGGCGGCAGTTTCATTGGCCGCCGCCGTGTCCCCTAGGCGTTCGTAAACGCTGAGGGCCTCGCTCCAGGCCTTCCGGGCCGCTCCCTCGTCGCCGTTCTCGCGGTGGGCCTGCCCTAGGAGGCGAAGCGTGGACGCCAGGAAGGAGTGCCAGCCGCGGGCGCGCCACAGGCGCACGGACTCCTCCAGGTTGGTGACGGCGTCGGCGTACCGGCCGGCGGCGAGGTCCAGTTGGCCCAGGACCGTCATGGCGTCGGCGAGATGATGCTCCAGTTTGTGGCGGCGGCTGAGGTAGACGACCGAGTTGACGGTCGGGAGGGCGCGCTCGTCGCCGAGGGCGGTGTACAGCTTGGCGAGGTAGAGCAGCGAGAACGCCTCGGCGTAGTGGTCCTTGAGCTGGTGGGTGATGCGCAGCGACCCGACGAGCAGGGCGTGGCCGCTTTCGATGCGGCCCGTCAGGCAGTAGGCGGCGCCGAGGAACTGCATGGCCGTCGCCTCGAAACGCGGGTTGCCGTGCAGGCGGGCGAGTTCCAGGCAGCGTTCGAGGTGTTCGGCGGCCTGTTCGGGCCGGGCCTCCCCGTAGGCGACGCCCATGACGTGGTGGGCGCGGGCCTCGCCGCCGAGGTGGTCGGTCGCCTGGGCCAGGCGGAGGGCGCGGCGGGCCGTGTCGAGGGCCAGTTCGGAGTCGCCGCGGGCGGTCAGGCCCCAGCACTGGGCCACCAGGGCGTCGGCCATTCCGCGTCGTTCGCCCACCTCGGCGAACAGGCGGTACAGGCGGGTGGACTCGTCGTAGGAGGTGCCCATGGCGTCGCCCGGACGGTCCATGGACAGCCAGGTCGTCATGTCGTTGAGGCCGCGGAGCAGCACGGCCTCGCCGAGGCGGTTGCCCTTGGCCGCGCACAGCGCCATGGCCTTCTCGTGCAGGGGGATCCAGTCCTGCGCCAGGCTCCGGACGTCGAGGTACTTCTCCATCGACGCGGCCAGGTCCCAGGCGTAGTCGTCGAGGCCGAGCGCGCAGGCGTGCTCGACGGCCGCGGCCATCGCGGCGCGTTCGGAGTCGAACCAGGCCATGGGGTCGGCGAGCAGCCGGTCGGTCACGTCCGCCGGGAGTTCGTGGCGGGGCGCGTCGCCGTGGATGGGGGCGTAGCAGGGGCCGGGGACGCGTTCCGCGGCGCGTTCGGCCAGGGCCAGCCAGGCGCCGAGCGCGCGTCGCACGGCCGCCAGCCGGGCGTCCTCGCTTTCTTCTTCGAGGGCGCGTTCGCGGGCGTAGATGCGGACGAGGTCGTGGTAGCGGAGCCGGGTCCAGCCGTTGGCGTCGGTTCCGGAGACGACGAGCAACTGGGCGTCGACCAGGGCCTCCAGGTGCGTCTGGGCGTCCCGGTAGGAGCCGCCGAGCAGCGCCGCCGCGACCCATTCGGCGAAGTCGGGGGCTTCGAGCAGGCCGAGCAGGCGGAACAGGCGGCGCGTCCGGTCGGGCAGCCGCAGGTAGCTGAGCCGGAAGGAGGCGCGGACCGCCAGGTCGCCCGCGGTCAGCTCGTCGAGGCGGTGGCGGGCGTCGCCGAGGCGGTCGGCCAGCCAGGCCAGCGTGCGGTGCCGCCGGCGGGCCAGGCGCGTCCCGGCGATGCGGACCGCGAGCGGCATGTGCGCGCACAGGCGGACGACGTCGGCGGCGGCCCGCGGTTCGGCGGCGACGCGCTCGGGGCCGATGATGCGGGCCAGCAGCGCGACGGCCTGCCGCTGGTCGAAGACGTCCAGGTCGATCCGGCCCGCGCCTTCCAGACCGGCGAGCGGGACGCGGCTGGTGACCACGACCGCGCAGCCGGGGGCGCCGGGCAGCAGCGGACGCACCTCGCCCTCGTCGGTCGCGTCGTCCAGCAGGATCAGCACCCGGCGGCCGTTGAGGACGGTCCGCAGCAGCGCGGACCGGTCGTCCAGGGACGCCGGGACGTCCTGTCCGCTGACGCCGAACGCCCGCAGGAACCCGCCGAGGACCTCCGCCGGATCGACCGGGGCGCCGTCCGGGCGGCGCAGCCTGGCGTACAGCTGTCCGTCGGGGAACCGCGCGGCCAGCCGGTGCGCGACGTGCAGGGCCAGCGTGGTCTTCCCGACTCCGCCCAGTCCGGTGATCACCGTGACCGGCGAGTACTCCCGGGCGGTCAGCAGGTCGGTGAGCGTCCGCACCTGGTCGTCGCGGCCGGTGAAGTCGGGGACGGGCGGCGGAAGTTGCGCCGGTACGGGCGGCGGGGCGCGGGAGACGCCGAGGGCCTCGGGGGTGCGGCCGTCCTGGGCGAGCGCGGCCAGGTAGGCGGCCTGCATGCGTTCACCCGGGTCCACGCCCAGCTCTTCGGCGACGCTCTCCCGGTAGGTCTGGTAGCGGCGGAGCGCCTCGGCGGTGCGTCCGTCGGCCGCCAGCAGTTCGACCATGCCCGCTTCGAGCCGTTCGTCCAGCGGGTGCGCCTCGGCGAGCGCGGCGAGGCGGTCGAGCGCGGCGCCGGCGCGGCCCGCCGCCGCGGCCGCCGTGGCCAGGTCCGCGGCCGCCGTGGTGATCTCCTCCGTCACCGACCGCAGCAGCGGGTCGTGCGCGTCCAGCGCCGGCAGGTCGGCCAGCAGCGGCCCGCGCCACAGGGCGAGCGCCGCCTCCAGCAGTTCGGAGCGTTCCCGGGCGTCGTCGGCGGCCTTGGCCCGGGCCGTCAACGTGCGGAATCCGCCGAGGTCGACGGCCTGGTCGAAGCGTCCGTCCGGAAACGTGAGGCGGTAGCCGGAGCCGTAGTGGTCGAGGCTCCAGGACGGGTCGGGCGTCGGATCGATCCGGCGCAGCCACTGCCGCAGCCGGGAGACCGCCACCTGGACCGAGCCCGGGTTCACCTCGTCGGGACGCTCCCGCCAGACCAGTTCGACGAGCCGGTCGGCGGGCACGGCGCGGCCGGCGGCGACCAGCAGGACGCCGAGCAGGCCCCGCAGGATCGGTGAGCGGGGCGACCGCACCGGGGCGCCGTCCGCCTCGATGAGCAGCGGACCGAGCACGCCGAACCGCAGCCTGGCACTGTTCACCCGCCGCCTCCGTCGTTGAACCGGCCCGGACCGTTCGGCCGGTGAGCGACCACGGCACTCCTCGCTAATACCGCTACCAGGTATAACATGACTCGAATTCCACTCACGAGTCAGGAGCGGGACGGACGCGATGCGCGGCGCGGTCGGCTCAACCTCGGCGGAGGACGATCCCCCGGGTACGGTGACGGAACGCGCGCTCGTGGGCGCGCCGCCGATCCGGCGGGTGCGGGGCGCGATCTACCTGTGCTACGCGGGCGAGGCGCTGGCGTTCTCCGCCGTGATGGCGCGGATCCCGCACGTGCAGCGTTCGCACGGGTTGAGCGACCAGGCCATCAACGTGCTGGTGGCGCTGGTGCCGGTGCTGGCGGTCGCCGGGGGGCTGCTCGCGGCCCGGCTGAACGGGCGGGCGGGCTCGGGCCTGGTGCTGCGGTGCGCCCAGCCGGTCTTCTTCGCCGCGGTCGTCCTGCTGGGCGCCGTCCCCGGGACGGGCGCGCTGGTCGCCTCCGTCGCGCTGTACGGCGTGGCGATGGGCGTCGTGGAGGCGGCGATGAACGCCCAGGCCGTGGCGATCGAACGGCACGCCGGACGGTCGCTGGTCAACGGGTTCTTCGCGGTGTGGAGCGGTGCGAGCATCGCCGGCTCCCTGTGGGTCTCCTTCGCCAACGGCGCAGACCTGTCGCTGGCGGTCGGCTTCGCGGTGCCGGCGGCGATCGGCCTGCTGATCGCCGTGGCGACCGTCCGGCTGCCGCTGCGCAAGGACGCCGAACGCGCGATCGCGCAGGCGGCCGAGCAGCGCGCGGCGCGGCGCCTCCGCGCGGCGGGCGGGCCCGCGGTGAGCGTGCCGTGGCGGCCGCTGCTCGTCCTCGGCGCGGCGCTGGCATGCGCGTACGTCGCCGAGGGGGCGATCGCGGGATTCGCCGTCAAGTACGTGCGGGACGAACTGGGCGGCGCCGACACCGTCGCCCCCCTGGCCATCACGGCGTTCGCGGCCGCGACGGTCACGGGACGGGCGGTCGCCGACCTGGTGGTGCGCCGCCGGGGCGCGGCCTGGCTCATCCGCGGCGGCGCCGTGCTGGCCGCGGTCGGCCTGGTCGCCGCCGTCCTCGCGCCGTCCCCGTGGGTCGCCATCGCCGGGTTCGCGGGCGCCGGAATCGGGCTGTGCTCGGTCGCGCCCGGAGCGTACGCCGCCGCGGCCCGCCACGACCCGATCGGGCAGGGCGTCGCGGTCGCGCGGGTCGGCGTCTTCAACTACCTCGGCGCCGTGGCCGGGACGGGGCTGGTCGCCGTGCTGGCCCCGCTGTCCGGGTACTGGGCGTGCTACCTGGTGGCGGCCGTTCTGGTTCTGGTGATCGTCCCGTTGGCGGGCCGCTTCGCACCCCGTCCGACCTGACCCCGCCCGCGTGGGACATGCCGGAGCGTTAGATTCGCGTCGCCTTCCGTGAAAAGGGCATGTCATCCGGCCCGTCCAGGGATGATGACGGCGGGAGGTTCGGATGCCCACGGACTATCGCGCCCCGAACATCAACGCCCGGCGCCTCGGGCTCTACCTGCGGCGGACCAGGGAACTTCTCCAGTTGTCCTACGACGAGGCCGCGGCCTGCGCCGGATGCAACTCCGACTGGCTCGTCCGTGTGGAGACCGGGTTCTGCGAACCGACGCCCCGCGAGGTGGAGCTGCTGCTGGAGCGCTACGGGGTCCGCGGGGCCAAGGTCGCCGACCTGATGATCGACCTGGCGTCGCGGCCGCGCGGCCCCGGATGGCTGGCGCCGCATCTGGACGGGATGAAGGCGGAGGAACGCGACGCGCTCATCTCCGAGTCCGAGGCGTCGGTCATCCGCACCTACGGCGTCCAGCAGATCCCCGAACTGGCGCAGGCGGAGCCGTACGCCCGGTTCATCGCGTCGGTGTCGCTGCGCGAGCCCGACCCGGACGTGCACTGGGAGATGCTGCGCAACCGGCAGACCTACCGGCCGGGCGGGCGGCGCCGCTTCCTCGACGTGATCGTGGACGAGATGGCGCTGACACCGCGGCTCGCCGACGAGGTGATGGTCCCGCAGCTGCGCCGCCTGCTGGAACTCGGCGACGACCCGGATGCCAGCGTCCGGGTCGTCCCGTCCGCGGCGCCGTTCTACGAGGACCGGGCCCACCCGTTCGACGTGCTGGAGTTCCCCGGTGTCAGCGACCGCATCAGCCTGTGCCACACCATGCTCGGCATCGGCTTCGCCTACACCGATCTCACCGACGTCTGGACCCACATCGAGCAGAACTCGGCCCTCTGCGCAGAGGAGAGCCGCGAATTCATCAAGATGCTGCTCGCCGCCCGAACCGTCCGCTGAGCCCGAACCGCCCGGCGCCGGAGCCGCGCGTTCCGGTGTCTGCTGCTCTGGGAAGTCGATCGTGTCGCTTGCGGCACGTTCCGGGGGATCGGATGCGGGCGCGCCGAGGCGCGGCCGCCCGGTCGGGGCGGAAAGCGGGCGGCTTGAGCGAGCTTCCAAGTGAAGTGAGCGCCGCCGCGGTCCCGGCCCCCGGGTGGCCAGACCCGGCACCGGCGACGGCGGGGCAGCCGCGGCGGCCGTCCCCCCGCTACGACACGTTTTCCGTCCGCTACCAGGCCGCCCTCGTGATTGCCGCCATCAACGGAATGGCTCCACCTACTTCGAGTCACGACCTGGTGGGGCCGCGCGTCCTGGTGTCTGCGGGCCGACGTTGGTGTCTGTCGGCTTGGGCGTCGGCGGTGTCGTCTGGCGCTTGTTTCAGGTGGGGCGGATGCGGGCGGGCCCTGCGCGGGCGGTGCACCGTCCCGGTGGTCGATCCGCGCCGCGGCGGCGTCGAGGCGCCCGGTTGTTGGAGCCGCCGCGGCACGGATCGGGCAAGGTGCGGCCGCCGGGACAAGGCGGCCGGGAACCGCCCCCGGTGCCAGCCGCTATGCACCGAGGGCGGAGCTGGGTTACGAGCGCGGGGTCGTGTTCGAGCACGACCCGGCACGCAGCACCAGCCAGATCGTCAGCGGGAAACCCAGACGGACCGCGACGCCGCGGTCGGCATGGCGATCCGGCTGGAGCGCCACCGCAGGCGGCCCGCCCCCGCCGCGGGGCCGCCTGACCGCGAACCCGGGCCTGGCCCGGCAGGAAGCCAGGCCCGGGAGCGCGCGGCCTATCTGACGGTGGCGCCGGTGGGGAGCGGCGGCTCGGCCTCCAGCGCTTCCACCTCCTCGTCCGTGAACAGACGGGACCGGATGAGGAAGCGGACCCCCTCGGGGGCCTCCAGCGAGAACCCGCTGCCCCGGCCCGGCACGACGTCCACGGTCAGGTGGGTGTGCTTCCAGTACTCGTACTGGGCGGCGCTCATCCAGAAGGGCGTGCCGCCGCCGACGTGCCCCAGGAGGACGTCGGAGGCGCCGACCATGAACTCGTCCCGCGGATAGCACATGGGGGAGCTGCCGTCGCAGCACCCGCCCGACTGGTGGAACATCACCGGGCCGTGCCGGGCGACGAGACCGGCCAGCACCCGCGCGGCGGCCTCGGTGAGCCGGACCCGTTCCACCATCAGAAGAAGCCCAGGCGCTTCGGCGAGTAGCTGACCAGCAGGTTCTTGGTCTGCTGGTAGTGGGCGAGCATGGCGCGGTGGGTCTCGCGGCCGATGCCGGACTGCTTGTAGCCGCCGAACGCCGCGTGCGCCGGGTAGGCGTGGTAGCAGTTCGTCCACACCCGGCCGGCCTTGATGGCGCGGCCCATCCGGTAGGCGGTGGAGCCGTCGCGGGTCCACACGCCGGCGCCGAGCCCGTACAGCGTCTCGTTGGCGATCTTCAGGGCCTCGTCCACGGAGTCGAAGGTGGTCACCGACACCACCGGGCCGAAGATCTCCTCCTGGAAGATCCGCATGTCGTTGGTGCCCTTGAAGACGGTCGGCTCGATGTAGTAGCCGCCCTCCAGGCCCGGCACGGTGCGGGGGCCGCCGCCGGTCAGCACCTCGGCGCCCTCCTTCCGGCCGATGTCGATGTAGGACAGGATCTTCTCGTACTGGTCGTTGGACGCCTGCGCGCCGATCATGGTCTCCGGGTCCAGCGGGTTCCCGGTCTTGATCGCCTCGGTGCGGGCCAGCGCGCGGGACATGAACTCGTCGTAGATGGACGAGGCGATCAGCGCACGGGACGGACAGGTGCAGACCTCGCCCTGGTTGAGCGCGAACATCACAAAGCCCTCGACGGCCTTGTCGAGGAACTCGTCGTCGGCGGCCAGCACGTCGGGCAGGAAGATGTTGGGGCTCTTGCCGCCCAGCTCCAGCGTCACCGGGATGATGTTCTGCGACGCGTACTGCATGATCAGCCGGCCGGTGGTGGTCTCCCCGGTGAAGGCGATCTTGGCGATGCGGGGGCTGGAGGCCAGCGGCTTACCCGCCTCGACGCCGAACCCGTTCACCACGTTCACCACGCCGGGCGGCAGCAGGTCGGCGATCAGCTCGATGAGCAGCATGATGCTGGCGGGCGTCTGCTCGGCCGGCTTGATCACCACGCAGTTCCCGGCGGCCAGCGCGGGGGCCAGCTTCCAGGTGGCCATCAGCAGCGGGAAGTTCCACGGGATGATCTGCCCGACGACACCGAGCGGCTCGTGGAAGTGGTAGGCGACGGTGTCCTCGTCGATCTGGCTGATACCGCCCTCCTGGGCGCGGATCACCCCGGCGAAGTAGCGGAAGTGGTCCACGGCCAGCGGCAGGTCGGCGGCCAGGGTCTCCCGGACGGGCTTGCCGTTCTCCCAGGTCTCCGCGACGGCCAGCTTCTCCAGGTTCTCCTCGATGCGGTCGGCGATCCGGTGCAGGATCAGCGACCGCTCCGCCACCGACGTCGCGCCCCACTTGTCGGCGGCGGCGTGCGCGGCGTCCAGCGCCTTCTCGATGTCAGCGGCCTGCGACCGCGCGACCCGCGTGAACACCTGCCCGTCCACGGGCGACGGGTTGTCGAAGTACTCCCCCTCGACGGGCGGTACCCATTCGCCGCCGATGAAGTTGTCGTAGTGGTCGGCGAACGAGACGACGCTGCCCTCGGCGCCCGGCTTGGCGTAGACCATGGATGTCCTCCTCGCACACGGTGTGAACCGATGTGATGCAGGACACGATGCGCTGCGAAGGTTGTCAGAAGGTTGCCGCGGCCCCCCCCCGGGGGGCGGGCGTCAGTCGTGGAGGGCGGCGTTGATGCGGGCGGCGGTGATGCCGCGGCGGCCGTCGGACGGGTCCAGCAGCATGTGCGCGTGCTGGTGCACCTCCAGGTCGTAGCGGTGGCGTTCGCCGTAGACCAGGGCGTGCTCGGGGACGGGCGAGGCCAGCACCGCCTTGCGGACCGCGACTTCCAGGTAGTCGCGCCAGCGCACGATCCCCGGCGCCTCGGACTCCGGCAGCAGCGGACCGGTGTAACGCCGGACGGCGGCGGCGGTGTCGCCGGAGGCCAGCGCGTCCAGCACGGCGGACGCGTCGCAAACGACCGGATCGGTCAGCACGTAGTGGCGCTGGGCGACGGCGCCGCCGAGCGCGGCCCGCAGGTGCGACACCTGCGCCTTCAGGGACGTCATGGTGACCGGGCGGTCCCCGTACAGGGCCTCGCGCAGCCGTTCGGGGGTGAAGCCGTCCGGTTCCAGCGCCAGCAGGGTGAGGATCTCCAGCTGCCGGGGGCGCAGGGAGAGAGGCACGCCGTCCCGCAGCGCCCGGGCGCCGTCGCCCAGGCAGTCCAGCCTGACCCGCGGCTCGGTGACGGGCGGCAGCGCGGCGGCGGGCAGGCGGGCCAGCCGGTCCTCGATGGCGGCGGCGAGGGTGCGGACGGTCGGCATGACCATCGGGTGCGAGCGGTCCCAGGTGCTGGACAGGTCGAGGACGCCCAGCAGCCGCCCGCCGGGGGCGCGCAGCGGCGCGGCGTAGCACACCCAGCCGTGCAGCGCCTCGACCAGGTGCTCGGCGGAGAAGACGGTGGCGGGGCGGCGTTCGCGCAGGGCGAGCGCGGGGGCGTTGGTGCCCATCGCCGACTCGTCCCAGCGGCCGCCGGGGGCGAAGTTGACGCGTTCGGCGCGGTGCCGCATGACGCGTCCGCCGTAGGTCCACAGGATGGTGCCGTCGGCGTCGGTGACGGCGGCGACGAACCCCGCCTCGTCGGCGATCGACCGCAGCTCGCCGGCGATCTCGGCGACCGGCCCGGCCAGCGGCGACATGCGCCAGCGGTCCGCCACGTCCGGGACGGCCGGCGCGCTGTCGCGGTGCGGGTCCACCGCGGTGCGCGAACGGTTCCACGACGCCGCGATCTCCTCGCGCAGGGCGGGGTCGTGGGAGGAGGCGTTCGGAGCACGCTGGGCAACGAGCCGTGACCACTCCCGGACGAGCCGCGTCCGCCGGTCCCGCAGAGCACCGTGTGCCGCCATCTGGAATCCTCCTGGCCGGACAAGCCCGACAGGCCCGATTGTTACACCGTGTGGTCCGCCCGGTCCACGATCGTCACCGCGGCGCGGCGCGGGAGAGGAGCGCGCGGATCCCGGGCGTGGTGGACTCCCGGACGAACCCGCACGCCGTCGGCTCGGGCCGCACGGTCATCCGCACCCCGCCCGTCAGCCGGTACGGGCGGGACTCCACGAACGCGCCGAGCGAGCGCCGCAGCCGCGACACCTCCGCCCGCACGGTGACGACATGCTCGGCGTCGCCGAACAGCGCCCGGCTCAACGCCGGCGCCGACAGCCCGTCCGGCCCGGCGGCGTGCAACAGCAGCAGGATCTCGGCGTGCCTGGTGGTCAGCGCGCACCGCCAGCGCGCGTCCCCCGACCGCACCTCCAAGATCGGCGCTTCCGCCAGGTCGAGCACGAGCGTCATCGGCCGGGCCGGGGACGTGGGACGGATCAGCCAGCCCTCCGGCAGCCGCTCCGGCAGGCACAGCCCCAGACCCGGGACGGCCATCGCACGCCCCTCCGCCGGTGCGGCGACGCGCTGGGTGGCGGCCACCCCCGAGCTGTGCGCGACCCATCCGTCGTCGTCCACCAGCAGCAGCGGCCCGCCGGACGTGCCCACCAGCGGCGCCGCCGACCGCCGCAGCCGCTCCAGGCGGCGCAGGTGACGCTGCCACAGCCGCGACTCGGCCAGCCGCGTCCCGGTCTCCACCAGCGCGCCGATGGCCGGATGCAGCGTCAGCGCGGGGCCGCTCACGTCCACGACGCCCAGCAGCTCCCCGGTGCGCGGATCGTGCACGGGCGACGCGGTGCAGAACCACGGATGCTGCGCCTGCTCGAAATGCTCGGCCGAGAACAGCTCCACCGGTGCCGCCTCGGCGAGCGCGGTGCCGATCGCGTTGGTGCCGACCTTGGCCTCGGTCCACGTCGCCCCCTCGCAGAAGCCCAGGTCGTCGGCGCGGCGGCGGATCGCCGGGGCGCCCTGCCGCCACAGGATCACCCCGTCGGCGTCGGTGACCACCAGCAGGAACTGCGCGGCGTCGGCCAGCGAACCGATCAGCTGCCCCAGCTCGTCGATCACCTCGCCGAGCGGCGAGTCGAGCCGCCGCCGGGCGACCTCGTCGGCGCCGAGCGGATCGCGCCCGTTGTCGCCGTCCGGCGCCAGACCGAGCCGCATCACCCGCGACCACGACCGGGCGACCAGCGCCCGCGGCCGCAGCGGCACCGCGGCCCGCTCACCTCCGATCACGGCGTGGTGGACGCGGACCAGCTCCCGCGCGTAGTCGGGCAGGCTGGTCCCCGGACGGACCGCCGCATGCACGCGCACGACCTCACCTCCCCAGGCCGGCGACGTCCCGCGATGCCCCCGAAGCATAGATCCGGCCTGTGATCCCCGCCACAGGTCGTGCAATCCGATGCAACCCTTGCCGCCCACCCCGCCCCCCGAATGTGATCGGCGTTACACCATCGATCCGGAGAGGCACCCGGACCCACCCCGGAGAAGACCCGGAGAACCTTCGGAGAAGGGAAGGCGCAGATGAGCGACGCCACGGCCGCCGCCGAGTTGCGGACGCGCGTGCAGTCCTGGCTGGCCGACTTCGAGGCCGCCCTGGCCGCCCGCGACCCGGCCCGGGCCGCCGCGATGTTCGCGCCCGAGAGCTACTGGCGCGACCTGGTGGCCTTCACCTGGAACATCAAGACCGTGGAGGGCCGCGACGGCGTCGCCGACATGCTCGCCGCCTGCCTCGACGGCACCGACCCGTCCGGCTTCCGGCTCACCGAGGACCCGGTGGAGACCGACGGCGTCGTGGAGGCGTGGCTGGCGTTCGAGACCGCCACCGGACGCGGCATCGGCCACCTGCGGCTGACCGGCGAGGGCGCGTGGACGCTGCTCACCAGCCTGCGCGAACTCAAAGGCCACGAGGAGCCCCTGCGGGAGCGGCGGCCCAAGGGCGTCCGGCACGGAGTCGTCAAAGGACGCAGGACCTGGCTGGAGGAGCGGCGGCTGGAGGCGGCGCGGCTCGGCGTGGAGGAGCAGCCGTACGTGGCCATCATCGGGGGCGGCCAGGGCGGCATCGCACTCGGCGCGCGGCTGCGGCAGCTCGGCGTGCCCGCGCTCGTCCTGGAGCGCAACGACCGTCCCGGCGACTCCTGGCGCAAGCGGTACAAGAGCCTGTGCCTGCACGACCCGGTCTGGTACGACCACCTGCCCTACCTGCCGTTTCCCGACAACTGGCCGGTGTTCGCGCCCAAGGACAAGATCGCCGACTGGCTGGAGATGTACGTACGGGTCATGGAGGTGCCGTACTGGACCCGGGCGAACGTCACCTCCGCGTCCTGGGACGACGACGCCAAGCGGTGGACCGTCAACGTCGACCGCGATGGCGAACCGGTCGTCCTCACGCCGCGGCACCTGGTGTTCGCCACCGGCATGTCCGGCAAGCCCAACATCCCGTCTTTCCCCGGCATGGACGTGTTCGAGGGTGAGCAGCACCACTCGTCCCAGCACCCCGGCCCGGACGGCTACGCGGGCAAACGCGCCGTGGTGATCGGCTCCAACAACTCGGCCCACGACATCTGCGCGGCACTGTGGGAGCACGGCGCCGACGTCACCATGGTGCAGCGCTCCTCGACGCACGTCGTCAAGTCCGACTCGCTCATGGAGATCGGCCTGGGCGCCCTGTACTCGGAGGAGGCCGTCCGCAACGGCATCACCACCGACAAGGCCGACATGATCTTCGCGTCCATGCCGTACCGGATCATGCACCGGTGGCAGATCCCGCTGTACGAGAAGATCAAAGAACGCGACGCCGACTTCTACGCGCGCCTGGAGAAGGCCGGCTTCGCCCTCGACTTCGGCGACGACGGCTCCGGCCTGTTCATGAAGTACCTGCGCCGCGGCTCCGGCTACTACATCGACGTGGGCGCGTGCGACCTGGTCATCAACGGCGACATCAAGCTCGCCCGCGGCCAGGTCTCCCACCTGACGCGCGACGCCGTCGTCCTGGAGGACGGCACCGAACTGCCCGCCGACCTGGTCGTCTACGCCACCGGATACGGCTCGATGAACGGCTGGGTCGCCGACCTCGTCGGGAAGGAGATGGCCGACAAGGTCGGCAAGTGCTGGGGCCTCGGCTCGGACACCACCAAGGACCCGGGACCGTGGGAGGGCGAGCAGCGCAACATGTGGAAGCCCACCCAGCAGGAGGGCCTGTGGTTCCACGGCGGCAACCTGCACCAGTCCCGGCACTACTCCCTGTACCTGGCGCTGCAGCTCAAGGCCAGGTACGAGGGCATCCCCACCCCGGTGTACGGCCTGCAGGAGGTACACCACCTGTCCTGACCCTGTGAAGGGGTGGGGTTCGCGAGGACGAACCCCACCCCGCCCAGGGGCAGCCCGCGTGAGCCAGCTGCCGTCACAGGTCAGCGACAGCGGGAATCGGAACCTCGCCAACCGCCGCAAGCAACTGAATGGGGAATTCCGGATCGGCCTGGCCGACGGCGAGCGCAAGCCACCGCCCGGCATCCGGGCGCTGCCAGACGAGCATCTTGCCGCTGAGCCCGCAGCGTCTGTATCGGCTCCGGCACCGGACTCTCGGCCCGCAGATAAGGCTCCAGATCAACCGACTCCGGCTCGCCCCACCGCGCCGTCAACGCGGCCACCAACTCCCGAAGAGCGGCGTCAATCTCCTCCTCGGCCGCCTCGACGGTCTCACCGCTGCGATCGTCCCAAAAATCCCGACTGGCCAGCAGCACCCGAAGCCCATAACCCGCCCCGCCGGAGGCATCACCCTCCCCCGAAAACGGGAGAGCGATCATCTCCTCAACGATCGCGAACCGATCAGCCGTACTCATCCCCCGAACCTAGCGATCCGCCAAAGCCCCTAATAAAAAACCAGACGCCGACAGGCAGAGCAGAAGCCCTCAGCTGGCCAACCATCGCCGCCAAGGAGCGACCAACGCAAGAACTCCCCAAGCGCCCAGCCGTCTCGCTCCCGTCCCCCTGTAGATCCGGTGAAACCGAACCATCCGGCCGCCTCACCGTAGGAAGTCGGCCGCAGATGCTTCTGACCTGGGCATCTGCACAACCGCCGGTCCGCTGAAAAACCAAGCCCCTACGGCGCCCGCCCGACGCCGCTAACCTTCGGCCTTACCCTCCGGCCGCATCATCATCCTGGAGGTATTGCAACACCCCTTCATCTGAGTGTGCTCTTCTGGGTCTTCCGCACCATCCACCCTGGGCTTGCGGTGAGGGTTTCCGCCGCGCCACTCCTTGCGCGGGGCCTGCTGCCTGACCCCCAGATGCTCAGCCGTCGAATAACTCCCGGGATCGCCCGATTGCCCAGGTAAAGCCGTCGAACACCCCACGCACCGATGAGGAGGGGGATTGTCAGCGGTTGGCGCGTCGGTGGTCAGCGGGGGTGGACAGGGTGCTGTTCATCGCAGAAACCTGTGGAGGTTCGATCATGGACAGCACCAGCGTCAACGGAATGCGCAGCGAGCTTCACATCGATGGCCGTCGGCTTTCTCATCTTGACTTCGGTGGGCCCGGTCGGCCGCTGCTCGCCCTGCACGGCCACCTCTACGAGTGGCAGACGTGGGCGCACCTGGCCGCAGCACTGGCGCCGATGCGGCGGGTCATCGCGCCTGACCAGCGCGGGCATGGCGACTCCGAGCGGGCCGCCTCCTACACCCGCGACGATTATGTGAACGACGCGATCGCGCTTCTGGACCACCTGGGGATCAAGCAGGCCGTGACGCTCGGCCACTCCGGCGGCGGCATCACCGCCTTCCAGATCGCCGCCCGCCACCTTGAGCGCGTGTCGGCCATCGTCAATGTGGAGGGCCCGGTCTGCGACCTTGACGACGGCCCCAGCGCCCTGTCGTTCGTGCTGTCGATGCCCTGCACCGCCCCCGATCGGCAAACGCTTCTGGACGCCATCGGCCCGATGGCCCCGACGCTCGGCGACAAGCTGCGCCCCACCCCGGACGGCGGCTGGCGCCTGCCGTTCCACCCTCAGGACACCGTCGCGTCGGAACGGGGAACGCGCGGTGACCACTGGGCCGACTGGACCTCCACCACCTGCCCCGCCCTGTTCGTGTTCGCTCGCAACAGCCAGGTCATCGCCGCCGAGGACGCCGGGCGATCGTCACCCGGCGCGCCAACACGCAAGTGGTCGAGCTCGACGGCGACCACCTCGTCCACACCACCGACCCCGACGGCTTCGCCGCCGCCGTCGAGACCTTCCTAGCACCTTCAACTGACACCGCCTTGGAGGGGCGTCGCCACACCTGCACCCAATGCTCGGCGTCCCCGAGCCGTCCAACACACCCTCGAACAGGCACCGGACCCTGAATGGGTGAGGTCAGACGTGCTGCTGGGGCGGCAGAGGTGCCTTACCTTCGGTTTGTAATCTCTTGGTCACCAAGTGTGATCAAGGGTGGGGGTGGGCAGCACGGCTGTCGGTGGTGATCGATTGTCCGCGGCGGGAGGGCGGCGCATGGGTGATGGGCTGAGGCGGTCCGAGCGGGCGGTGGCCGTGGTCGGGGTCGGGTGCCGGTTGCCGGGTGGCATCACCGACCTGCACGGGCTGTGGACGGCCCTGGAGCGGGAGGCGGACCTGGTGGGGGAGCTGCCGCCGGACCGCTTCCAGGCCGAACGGTTCGTCGACGAGAGCAGGCCGCGGGCCGACCGCAGCTACACCCGGGCGGGCGGCTTCCTGGAAGACGTCAGCGGTTTCGACGCGGCTTACTTCGGCATCTCCGCCGAGGAGGCGGCGGCGATGGACCCGCAGCAGCGGTTGCTGCTGGAGATGGCGGTGGAGGCGCTGGACGACGCGGGCATCGATCCCCAGCGGCTGGCCGGGACGGACACGGGGGTGTTCGTCGGCGTCTCCGACCCCGCGTACGGCGTGCAGCAGGCTCTGGAGCCGCGCGGCATGGGGCCGTACTCGATGAGCGGGGGCGCGCTGTCGATCGCGGCGAACCGGCTGTCGCACGTGTTCGATCTGCGCGGCCCAAGCATCGCCGTGGACACGGCGTGCTCCTCGTCGCTGGTGGCGGTCGAGCGGGCCTGGCGGGCGCTCGTGGACGGCACCGGCCGGGTGATGCTGGCCGGGGGCGTCAACGTGCTGCTGAGCCCGAGGGGCTATGTGGGGTTCAGCCAGGCGTCGATGCTGTCGCCGACCGGGCGCTGCCGGGCCTTCTCCGCCGACGGCGACGGGTACGTGCGGGCCGAGGGCGGCGGGGTGGTGGTGCTCAAGCGGCTGGCCGACGCCCTGGCCGACGGCGACCGGGTCCACGCGGTGATCGTCGGGGCGGGCACCAACTGCGACGGCCGCACCGCGGGGCTGACGACGCCGAGCGCGGAGGCCCAGGAGGAGCTGCTGCGGCGGGTGTACGACGAGGCCGGCGTCGATCCCGACGACGTGGTGTACGTGGAGGCGCACGGCACGGGCACTCCCGCCGGCGACCTGGTCGAATGCCGGGCGATCGGTCGTGCGCTGGGGCGGCGGCGTACGGGCGAGCCGTTGCCGATCGGGTCGGTGAAGTCCAACCTGGGGCACCTGGAGCCCGCCTCGGGCATGGCGGGCCTGTGCAAGGCGCTGCTGGTGCTGCGGCACCGGACGGTCCCGGCCTCGCTGCACGCCGAGCGTCCCCATCCCGACATCGACTTCGACGGCCTGAACCTGCGGGTCGCCTCGCGCGCGATGCGGCTTCCCGCGGTGGATGAACGTTCGGTGGTCGGCGTCAACTCGTTCGGGTTCGGCGGCGCCAACGCGCACGTGGTGCTCGCGCCTCCACCCGCGCCGGACGAGCCTCCGCAGCAGCCTGCCCGACCTCCACGGGACCTCCCGTTCGTGGTGTCCGCCCGCACCCGTGAGGCGTTGCGTGAGGCGCTCGACCGGGCCGCCGCCCATCTGGACGCGGTCGACGAACGCGACTTCTACGACGTCGCCTACACCGCGACCCGCCGCCGCGGCCTGCACCGCCATCGCGCCGTCGTATTCGCCTCCTCACCCGCGACGGCGGCCCGCGGGCTGCGCGCCCTGGCCGAACCGCAGGGCGAGCCCGGCGCCGTCCCCGCGGCCGTGGGGACGGCGGTGGAGACGGGGCGCGTGGCGTTCGTGTTCACCGGCAACGGGTCGCAGTGGGCGGGGATGGGCGCCGACCTGCTGGACGACGAGGTGTTCCGGGCGGCGGTCCAGGTGGTGGACGTCGAGCTGACGCCGCTGCTGGGCTGGTCCGTACTGGAGGAGCTGCAACTGCCGCCGGAGCAGTGGCGGTTGGCGGAGACGGAGGTCGCCCAGCCGCTGCTGTTCGCCGTTCAGGTCGGGGTGGTGAAGATGCTGCAGGCGGCGGGCGTCCGGCCGAACGTGGTGCTCGGGCACAGCGTGGGGGAGGCCGCCGCCGCCTACACCGCGGGCGCCCTGACGCTGGGGCAGGCGGCACAGGTGGTCGCCGCCCGGGGGCGGGCGCAGTCGGCGACGCGGGGCATGGGGCGGCTGGCGTCGGTCGGGCTGCCGGAGGAGCGGATCCGGCAGATGCTGCCGCTGTTCCCCGGGGTGGAGGTCGCGGCGGTCAACAGCGACCGACACGTCACGGTGGCGGGCACGTCCGACGCCCTCCGCCGCCTAGGGGGGCATCTGGGTGAGCAGGACGTCTCCTTCTGGGAGTTGGACCTCGACTATCCGTTCCACAGCTCCGCGATGGAGAAGATCCGGGAGCCGTTGCGCGAGGGGCTGGACGGCATCGCGCCCGGTCGCGCACGCGTCCCGATGGTGTCCACCGTGACGGGCGGGCCGCTGGACGGGCCGGAGCTGAACGCGGAGTACTGGTGGCGCAACGTCCGGCACCCGGTCCGGTTCGCCGCCGCCGTTCAACGGGTGCTGGACGACGGGTGCGACGTGCTGCTGGAAGTGGGGCCGCACCCCGTGCTCCGCACCTACCTGCACCGCCTCGCAGCGTCGCGGACACGCGCGGCCGTGCTGGGCACGCTGCGGCGAAACGAGTCCGGCCCGGCCCGGCTGCGCCACGTCACGGCGGAACTGATCGCGGCGGGGGCGCGCCTGGAGTGGGACCGCCATTTCCCCGTGCGCGGCACGGTGTGCGACCTGCCCGCCTACCCCTGGCAGCGGGAACGCCACTGGATCGGGCGGCCGCAGACGTGGGAGCGCCGGATCGGCGACGGGATCGTCCGGCATCCGCTGCTGGGCGAACGGCAGCCGGTGCTGGAACCCACCTGGTACGGGTGGGTCGAGACGTCGGTCATGCCGTGGGTGCCCGACCACCGCCTCGGCGGGGCGGTCGTCATGCCCGCCGCCGCGTACGTGGAGATGGCGATCGCCGCCGGACGGTCGGTGATGCCGCAGGCGGCCGAGGCGGTGGAGGTCGACCACATCGACATCGGCCGGGCCGTGGTGGTGCCGATGGCGGCCGACGCCGAGCCGCCGTGCGTCCAGACGTCGCTGTCCACGGACACCGGCGTGCTCACCGTGGCCGGCGCCGACCGGCAGGGGAGGCAGCCCCGCGAGAACTTCCGCGCCCGCGTAAGGCCGCTGCTGCGGCCCGCGCCGCCGCGGTTGGATGTCGCCGCGATCCGCGAACGCACGGGCGTCCGCGTCGACGTGGCCGACTACTACGCGAAGGCCGCCGAGGGGCGCATGGAGTGGGGCCCCCGCTTCCAGGTACTGACGGAGCTGTGGCATGGGGACGGCGGCGAGATCCTGGGCGCCTACTCCTGCCCGGCCCAGCGGGACGACACCTACCACGTGCACCCGGTGCTGTTCGACGGCGCGTTGCAGGCCGGGCTGTGGTGGCTGGTGGAAGACCTGCGTGCGGGGACGGCCTACATGCCCGCAGCGATGGGCGCGGTGCGCGTGTGGGGCAGGCCCGCACCCGAGGGCCTGCTGCACGTACGCGAACGGTCAAGAGGCGCTGACGAGGTGTGCTGGGACATCACCATCACCGACACCGAAGGCGATGTGACCGTGGAGGTCGAACGCTGCCGGTTGCGCCGCGTGCCCGTCTCCCAGGCCGCCGCCGTGGCGCGCTACCGGCTGGAGCTGCGGGCCGCACCGCGAACCGGCGCCGCCCCGTGGCCGCTGCCCGGCCCCCGCGCACTCGTCGAGGACGCGGCCGCCGACATCGCCGCCCTGCGCACGGCCTGGCACGAGGTGGACTACCCCTCCTACACCTCCAAGCTGGAGGAGGCGTTCGCCCACTCCCTCGCCGACGCGCTCACCGCGTTGACCGGCGGCCGCACCGGCCCCGTCGGCATGGCCGACCTGCTGCGGACCTGCCGGGAGCCGCACCACCGCGACATGCTGCGCATGGCCGTGCCGCTGCTGGAACGCCACGGCCTGCTGCGCCACGACGACGACGGCGTGCACCTGCCCCCGCCACGGCGCGACGCCGCGGACCTGCACCGCGAGCTGATCGCCGAAAGCGGCCCCTTCGCCGCCCAGACCGCCCTGACCGTCCGCGCGGGGCGGCACCTCACCGAACTGCTCGGCGGCCGCCGCACCGCCGCCGACGTGCTCACCCGCGGCGGGGCACGGGAACTGCTCGACCAGGTCCACGACAGCGGCCCGGTCAGCTCGTTCACCAACCGGATCATCCGCGCGCTGGTCGGGCGGATCGTCCGGCGGTGGCCCGCCGACCGCCCGCTGCGCGTCCTGGAGGTCGGCGCCGGGACGGGCGGCACCACCGCCACGCTGCTGCCGGTGCTGCCCGCCGACCGCACCCGCTACCTGGCCACCGACGTCGCCGGCGCGTCCCTGGCCCGGCTGCGGCAGCGCACCGCCGGGCACGACTTCGCGGACGTCCGCGGCCTCGACCTGAACCGCGACCTGGTCGAGCAGGGCTGCGACCCGGGCGGCTTCGACCTGGTCGTGGCCGCCGACGTGCTGCACCTGGCCGAGGACCTGACCGCCGCGCTGCGCCGCCTGGCCCGCGTCCTGTCCCCGGGCGGGCTGCTGCTGGCCGCCGAGCCGCACCGCCCCGCCACGCTGCTGCCCTTCCTCGGCCTGCTCCCCGAGTTCTGGGCGGCCACCGACCGCGACGTCCGGCCCCGCTCGCCGCTGGTGCCCCGCGAGCGGTGGCCGAAGCTGCTCTCCGAGGCCGGGTTCACCGAGCCCGTCCTGACCGGCGACGACCGCGAACCCGCCCGCGGCGACTTCTCCGTCCTGCTCGCCGCCGCACCCCCGGCGACGGCGCGCACCACCTGCGAAAACGCGGCGGACTCGCGCGGCGGCCCCGTCGGCGCGGAGACACCGGACACGACCTGGCTCGTCGCGGCGGAGGAAGGCGGGCAGGCCCTCACCGAGGCGCTCGGCGCGGTGCTGGACGAACGCGGCGCGCAGGTTTGCCGGGTCGAACTGCGGGACGATCCGCAGCACTGGTTCGCCCACATACCGGCCGACGCCTCGTCCATCGGCTTCACGCTCGTCCTGGGCGGCCCCGCGGACCTGTGCCCGGACGCCACCGTGGACCTGGTCACCCGCCGCGCCGCCGTGCTGCGCGCCATCGCGCTCGCCGCCGAGCAACTGCCGGGCGACCGGGACGTGCAGCTGTGGCTGGTGACCCGCCCCTGCGGAGCGCTGCCGGAACCGGACCTGCCGGACGCGTCCGCCCACCCGGAGGACGCGGCGACCTGGGGGACGGCGCGCACCCTCGGCAACGAACACCCGCACCTGGCCGTGCGGCGGCTCTGCCTGCACCGCACGGGCGACCCGGCCCGCGACGCCGCCCGGCTGGCCGCCGAACTGCTGGATTCCGGCGAGGACGACGAGGTCGTCCTGACCCCCAACGGGCGGTTCGTGCCGCGGCTGGTGAAGATCGGCCAGCGTCTGCCCGTCCCCCGCACCGATGGAGCGTATCGGCTGAAAGTTCGCGAACCCGGTCCGTCGCCCACCCTCGTGTGGGAGCGTGCGCCGGTGCCCGAGCCCGGGCCGGGGCAGGTGCTGATCGAGACGCGGGCGCTGGGTCTGAACCACCGCGATGTGATGCGCGCGGCCGACCTGCTGCCCGGCGAGGCCGTCTTCGGCGGCCACGAACTGGGGCAGGAGTGCGCGGGCATCGTCACCGCCGTCGGGCCGGACGTCTCGGAGTTCGCCCCCGGCGACCGGGTCATGGCGTCGGGCGCGCTCGGATTCGCCGGCCACGCGGTGGCCGAGGCGTGGGCGACCCGCCTCATCCCGCAGCGGATGCCGTTCACCGAGGCGGCCGCCGTCCCGCTGGCCTTCGGCACCGTGTACCACGCGCTGGTGCGGCCGGCCCGCCTCCAACCGGGCGAGACCGTGCTCGTCCACGGCGGCGCCGACGGCGTCGGAATCGCCGCGCTGCACTACGCCCGCCTGCGCGGCGCCCACGTGATCGCCACAGCCGGGACGCCGGCCGAACGCGACCTCCTGCGCGCCATGGGCGTCGAGCACGTCCTGGACTCGCGCAGCCTGCGCTTCGCCGAGCAGGTCGGCGACCTGACCGGGGGCCGCGGCGTCGACGTCGTGCTCAACACGCTGGCGGGGGAGGCCATCACGCGCGGCCTGGAGTGCCTGCGGCACGGCGGCCGGTTCGTCGAACTGGGCAGACGCGACATCTTCCAGAACAAGCCGCTGCTGCTGCGCGCTCTGGCCGACAACATCTCCCTGTCCGTCCTGGACGTCGGCACGCTGATGCGGAAGGACCCCGAACTGGCGGCCGTGGACCCCGGCTACATGGACCTGCTGCTCGGCGGGGGCGGGTCGATGCCGCACACCGTGTATCCGGCGTCGCGGATCGCGGACGCGTTCATCCTGCCGCGCCGCTCCCGGCACATCGGCAAGATCATCATCTCCTGTGATCCGGCGGACGCCCCCGCCGCCGTCGAACCGCCGCGCCGCCCGCCCCGCCTCGACCCGGACGGCACCTACCTGGTCACCGGCGGCCTGAGCGGCTTCGGCGCCGAGATCGCCCGCTGGCTCGCCCGGCACGGTGCCCGTCACCTGGCCCTCGTCGGACGCCGCGGCGCCGCCGCCCCCGGAGCGCCCGCCCTGCTCGCCGAGCTGGAACGCCTGGGAGCCACCGCCCACGCCCATACCGCCGACGCCGCCGACCGTGACGCCATGCGCGCGGTCCTGGACACGCTGGACGCCGCCGGCCACCCGCTCCGCGGCGTCGTGCACGCGGCGACGCACCTGGACGACGCGCCGCTCGCCGACCTCGACGACACCCGCTTCGCCGCCGTCCTGCACCCCAAGGCCGCCGGAGCGATGGTGCTGGACGAACTGACCCGCGACCGGCCCCTGGACCTGTTCGTGCTGTGCTCGTCCATCACCACCGTAGGCAACATCCGCCAGGCCCCCTACGTGGCCGCCAACCTGTTCCTGGAGGCCCTGGCCCGGCGCCGCCGCCGTGACGGCCGCCCCGCTGCGGCGATCAGCCTGGGGGCGCTGGCCGACACCGGCGCCCAGGAGTGGGCGCCGACCAGGCTCGGCATCGCGCCCATGCCGCCCGGCCAGGCCCTCCACGCCCTGGAGGACATGCTCGCCGAGGGCAGCGACGTCACCATGGTCGGCCGCTGCGACTGGGGACGGCTCCGCCGCATCCTGCCGGGCCTGCGGGGCCCGCTGCTGTCGCTGGTGCTGCCGCCGGGCAGCGAACAGCAGGCCCCCGACACCCCTGCGGCCCTTGCGGAGATGAGCCCCGAGCAGGCCCACGCGGTCGTCGCAGAGCAGGTCGCCGAGCAGCTCGCGGCGGTCCTTGCCCTCCCCGCCGACCAGATCTCCGCCGACACGCAGCTCGCCGAGTACGGCATGGACTCCCTCATGGCCGCCGACCTGCTGACCTCCGTGCAGCAGCGCTACGGCATCGACATCCCGCCCATGGAACTCGTCCGCAGCGGCGGCACGGTGAACGGCATCACCCGGACCATCCTCCTCCGCCTGGGCCTGCCCACCGCCCCACGCCCGGTGCCCGATAGCCGGCCACCGGCACCGTCCGCCGACGCACCCTCGCCGCTGACGTCTGAATGCTCACGCCGACCCCACCCCGCCATGGACACGGCCCCCCAGTACGAACCCCTCGAAACACACCCCTCCGACATGCCGCCTCAGCGCGGTGCCGCCTCCACCGCGGAGCCGCCGCCCATCACCGAGGCGCTCCCGACGCCGACGTCTGAATGGGCACGTCGACCTCTCCCCACCGTCGCTGACGTGCCCACTCGGCCGGAACCCCTCGAAAACAGAACCTCCAGCACGCCGCCTGAACGCGCCGCCGCATCGACCACGGAGGCGTCGCCCATTGCCGATGTGCCCCCCGTCGCCGATGCCTGAGAGGCCGCGCCATCCTTTCCCCACTGCCACAGACGCGGCTGTACAGCAGAATCCCTGAAATCCGGCCGTTCGGCGTGCCGTCTCTGCTGGGGAGAGCCGCTGCCCGTTGCCGACGTCTGCACGGTCGTGTCGACCTCGCGTCGATCTCTTCTCACGGTCATCGGCATGGCCGTGCAGCAGAAGCCCCTTGGAATCCGGCTTTTCAGCGCGCCGTCTCAGGGGCGGTGAGTGGTGTTGTTTGGACGGTGCGCTGCGTTCGGCCAGGTGCTGGGCCCGGGGCGACTCCTTATCGGGCGGGAGCGGCGTGAGCCGCCGCCTTCGCGGGGGTGGGAGCAGGATGCGGCCGCCCCGGGGGCGGCGCCGCCGCGGGTGTGGGCCGAGCCCGCGCCGGAGGACACCTGGACCGTCCCGCCTCACCCGGGTGGCCGGGCGGACGGCCTGCCAGAGGAGAACGCTGACCCGGTCACCAGTCTCCGCCGTCCCCGGTGCGGTCGCCGCATTTGAGGCGGTGGGCGGCCCAGGCGGCCAGGACGTGCCTGCGGATCTTGCTGTGGTGGCGGACGTCCATCGGGAAGTGCCGGTGGAACAGCACGTCGGCGAGCCCGGCGGTGTGCGGTTGCCGCTGGGCCAGGCTCAGCAGGTCGGCGCGGATGCGGGCGCGCTCGCGGCGGGACGTGCCGTGTTCGGGCTCGACCACGAGCACGGGGCGCTGCGCGGGGGCCGCTCCGACGCCGACGAGGGCCGTGCGGTGCACGCCGCGCACCGTGTTGAAGATCGGCTCGACATGGTCGGTGTACCAGTCGCCGTGTTCGGTGCGGACGCGTTCGGACTTGCGGCCGGCGAACCACAGCCGCCCGTGCGCGTCGATGGTTCCGAGGTCGCCCATGCGGTGCACGACCTGGTCGCCGTCGGCGATGCGGGCCAGCGCGGTGGCGTCCGGACGGTGCAGGTAGGGGTCGCTGACCGCGGGCGATGTCACGGTGATCTCGCCGACGGTGCCCGGGGCGACGAGCAGGTCGTCGCTCCACCGGCCGATCGGCTCGTCGGAGATGGCGATGACACGGACCTGGGCGTCCGCCAGGGGGGTGCCCAGGCAGGTCCCGGCGCCGCCGTTGGTGGCGGCGGCGGTGGCCGCCAGTTCGCCGCAGGCGATGGCGCTGACCGGCATGCATTCCGTGGCCCCGTACACCGAGTAGGCGACGGCCTGCGGTTTCAGGAAGCCGCGCACGCGGCCGAGCACGGTCGGTGACAGGGGCGCCCCCGATGCCAGCACCACGTTCAGCGAATCCAGGATCAGCCCCCGGGTCAGGCAGTACCGTGCCAGCCGGTCGAGCAGATCCGGAGCGGTGAACAGTGCTCCCACCCCGTACCGGCGGATGTCGTCGACCAGGGCCGCCGGGCTGGCCCGGTCGAGCCGCCGCGGATCGATGTCGGGGCACACGACCGTCGCGCCCAGCAGGGGCGCCGCCATCGCGAACGGCGGAAACGTCGACAGCATCCGCGTGCCCGGACCGATCGCCGCGCTGTCCCTGAGCATGCGCAGCAGCGGCAGCAGGTGCCGACGGCGCAGCGGCACCCCTTTGGGCGGGCCGGTGGAGCCCGAGGTGTAGGCGAGCAGCGCCATGTCGTCGCCCCGCCCGGCCTCGTACACGGGGGTGCGGCCCGGCGGGCGCGGGCGGTGCGGCCTGGTGCCCAGCCACAGCCGCCGCGGCCCGACGGTGATGCTGGTGCGCACGCTGCCGCGCCCCCAGCCGAACACCAGCCGGGCGAACTGGGCGAGGGGGATGCCGATGAACACCTCGGGCGCCGCCTCGGCCAGGCACGAGCGCAGCTGCCCCGGCGGCAGCCCAGGATCGACCATGACGGGCACCGCGCGCAGCCGCAGCAGGGCGAACACCACGGCGAGCAGGTCGGGGCCGGGCGGTACGAGCACGACCGTGCGCGTGCCCGCCCGCACCCCGGTTCGTCTCAGGGCCGCCGCCGTGTCGTCCACCAGCCGCGCCAGTTCCTCATAGGTCAGTGCCACCGCCGTTCGGCAGGCCACCGCCTCCGGTCGACGGCGCAGATGCCCGTCAAGCAGTCCCGCCAGATCCGCAGTGATCACCGCAGACCCCCTAACCGACGCACCCCGCACTCGGAAGGCAACTAAGCGTAATGACTCGCTCACGCAAACTCATCATCAAAACTCTCTTCTAACCCTGTGGTCACACGACCGATAGGGCGCCGTCTCGATCCGGTGGCGGACAGGGCGGTGCCTCCCGCGCGGCCGAAGCGTGCGGTGCGCGTTGGGCCGGTTAGTGGACGGTCCGCGGTCGTCCTTGAGGGGGGTCAGACCGGTTTGGGGCGGCTTGTGAGGCTGCGTCTGCGGGCCAGGGGGCGCTCGCGGCGCAGGTCGCGTACAACGCCGTTGGCGCCGGGCGTGGGAGGGGGCCTTGCCGCCTTCGACTTGGACGCCTCCGTCACGTGCATGCCGTTTCGGAGCCGGGCCCGCAGCGCCACCGGTGGGCCGGCTGAGCCGCGCCGACAGCCGGTGGGCGGGTGCTGCCTCTGATTTCGACGTCCTTTAAGGGGCAAGGCTCTAAGAGAGGGGGCACCGTGCGGCGAGGTCCAGACCGGCCGGATACCGGCTTGCCCAGGCCCCTCCGTAAAGCGTTCGCCGGGTGCGAGCGCTGACCCGGCGTCTACCGAGGAGGACGACCATGCCGGACGAGACATCAGGTCATCCGGAACTGATCATCCGCATCCATCCGGTGGGAGGCGACGACGTCTCCTTCGTCACCGCCGACTTCGCGGGACTGGGACAGGCGGTCGAGGTCATCACCCGTGCGCTGAACGAGCGCCGCAGCCTGGTCCTGACCCAGGCGCGGTCCAGCCGCGAGCCCGACACCAGCGCGGTCGTCATCAACCTGGCCAACGTGATCGCGGCCCGCGTGTCCGAGAAGAACGGCGCAGCCGGTCGGCAGATCCTGTGACACACCGCGGCCCATGCCGCGCCGCCCGCCCTGTGACTTCGCCGGGGAGCGCTTGCGGATCCGCGTTGCCGACGCCCCTGTGCTCGACCGCCCGAAGCGGTTTTCCCGGCGATCCGCCGTCATGAGGCGGACCGGGGAATCCGCAGAGCCAGCAGGGCGATGTCGTCGGTGTTGCTGACGGGGACGCGCTTCAAGATCTGGTCGCAGAAGTCCTCCAGGGGGTGGCGGGCGAAGGCGGCGGCGTGGCGGCGCAGGTCTTCCAGGCCGGTGTCCAGATCGGTACCGGGCACTTCGATCAGGCCGTCGGTGTAGAGCAGGAGCGTGGAGCCGGGCGGCAGCGGGGTGGCGGCGTCCGGACGGGCGTCGCTGCTGAGACCGGTCCCCAGGAGCAGGCCCCGCCCCCGGTCGAGGTACTCGGCGCGTCCGTCTCGGGTGACCAGTAGGGGCGGGGGATGGCCCGCATTGGTCCAGTGCAGGCGCCAGGGGCCGTCCTCAGGGCCTTCGACGCGGGCGAGGATCGCGGTGGCCATGGAGACGTCGGTGATGCGGGGAATGGCTTCGTCGAGGCGGTCGATGATGGCGCTCGGCGGGCCGGTGCGGTCCCAGGCCAGCGAGCGCAGCGTCCCGTGCAGTTGCGCCATGCCGGCGGCGGCGTTCAGGTCGTGGCCGACGACGTCGCCGATGACCAGCGCGGTGGCGCCGTCGCGCAGCGGGAAGGCGTCGTACCAGTCGCCGCCGACCTGGGAGCCGGCGGGGGCGGGCTGGTAGCGGGCGGACAGGCGCAACGGGCCGGGCTGCGGCAGCCGCGCGAGCAGGTTGCGCTGCATGGCCTCGGCGATCTCGCGTTGGCGGCCGAAGGCGCGCGCGTTGTCGATGGCGAGGCCGACCTGGCGGCCGATGTCGCGGGCCAGCGCCAGTTCCGCGGTGTCGAAGGGGCGGGACGGATCGGTGCGGACCAGGGTGAGGGCGCCGGTGATCTGCCGGGCGGCGCCCAGGGGTACGACGACGGCGGAGACGGCGCCCGTCGCCTGCAGGAACGCGGCCTGCACGGCGGCCAGGGAGGAGTCGGGCGGGGCGGCGATCTCCTGCGGCCCCAGCACGGCGGGCTCGCCGCCGTGCAGAACCCGCACCAGGGAGGAGCGGGAGTGGGCGGCGAGCGGCGGCAGGGGGCACCGCAACGCCTCCTGGGCGAAGTTCCGGCCTTCGGGACCGGTGACCGTCACCCTGCGGACCTGCCCGGATTCGACGCACAGGTCCACGGCGGCCCAGTCGGCAAGGCGAGGCACCAGCAGGCGGGCCAGCCGACTCAGGGCCACCTCGGTGTCCAGGGGCTGGGCCAGCACCGCGTTGATCTCCGCGACCAGAGCCAGTCGGCCGGTGCGGTTCTCCAGGGCGATCATATGCGCCGCCCGGTCGGCGTGCGCCGCCTCGGTGGCGGTGATGTCGGCGAACAGGACGGTCATGCCCACCACGGCGCCGTCCTTGATCACGGGAGTTCCGGACCAGGTCACCCGGACCGGCCGCCCGTCGCCGCGGGTGAAGCTGTCGGTCTCGGCGTGGGCGGCGGTGCCGTGGGTCAGGGCCGTCAGGAGGCGACATGGCGCCCGGTGCGGCGTCGCTCCGTCGGCGCCCTGGTGCAGCAGGTCGTGGAAGTCCCTGCCCAGCATCGCCGCCGCGGTGCGCCCCAGCAGCTCCTCCGCGGCGGGGTTGACCGCCGCGATCCGGCCGGTCGAGTCCACCACCGCCAGCCCGGCGCCCAGGTGGTCGAACACCTCACGCCAGAATTCGGGCTCCGCGGCCCACAACAGGCTGTCACCGTGTCCACCGGCCGGACGCTCCGCCATGCCGTTCCCCCAGTCAGCTGACCGCGCCGGCTGATACCGGCCCGCACCAGGCGACGAACAGCGATCAGCGCCGGCGCAGATCCATCTTCACCTCCGACATTACGCCTGGAAACACGCGCCGGACCTGCCGAGACGGGGCGACGCCCCCCACCGACGCCGGCCGGAGCAAGGCAGACCTCCCAGCGTTCGCTTGCCGATGTCGTGCGACGTAGGGTTGGTGTGCCAAGGGTTCTTCGCACGCTGGTGACCGATGCCGGCGTCGCCCACGGTGATTGGCTATCCGGCTGGCGAAGCCGAGGACGGGGCCGACGTCATGGCCCACGACACCAACGAATCCACCACGGATCCTCAGTCCGACCCCCGTGGGGCGAGGCTGAGTCTGGCGGCGGGCACCGCGCATCGCGGAGCCCTGGACGGCGGCTGGTGGCCGCGTTCACATGACGCCCGTACCGAACTGCCGGAACTGGTCGCCGGGCTGGCCGGGCACTTGGGCAGGGTCACCCATCTCGCCGTCGACACCGACCACTGGGAGCACGTACCGGGCGACATCACCGTCGCCGGGCGGAAGGTGAAGGTGGGCGGCCTTCCGGGGCTCGGCCATGTGGTCGTCGTGATCCGGGGCCGGATGGACACCTTCCTGCTGCTGGTGGTTCCGCCCGAGGCGGCCCAGGCGCGCGCGTACGCCGCGCTGAGCGGATCGGCCGCCGGAGCGGCCGGCACCTGGCCCGAGCAGATCCTGGCCACCTGTGACATCTCCACCGCCTGAACCGGCCAGGAGCCCGGCACTTGGCTCGACGGCACTCCATGCTTTCCGCGGCAAGTGATCGGGTGGGAGGAGGCAACCGACTGGTCCTGGCCCTGAACACGCACAGCGTGCGGATCGCCTCGACTGAACGCGGTGAACTGCGCGCCTCTGCACATGCACACCGACCGCGTCGCGGCCACTCGCCACCGCGACGGCCCTCTCCCGGTGCCGGGCGCCGCGTGGTCAGCACACCCCCTGCTGCAGGTCGGCCACGGCCACGCGGCGGCGGTGCGGGTCGGCCACCTGAACGGCGCGGCCGCCGCAACGGCGCGGCCGTCGTATGCGGCTGCGCGGTCGGTAGGCCGCACCCTTCCGGCGGCGGCCGGTTGGCGCGGCCCGCTACTGGCGGCGGCCGGCGACTGCTCGGCCCGGCGCGCCGCCGCCGGGTGGTGCCGGCCGCCGCGGCACGCCGCCCTGGCGATGCTTCGCAGCCGACCCGGTGGCCCTGCCCTTTGGACGAGCGGCCCGCCGGTAGCGGCGTCGGCGTCGCCGCGGACGCGTGACCTGGCGGATTGCGGTCCCCGAACCCTAGGAGATGACGGTCATGAGTGGAATGGCGGCCGATGTGTGGATCGCGGCCAATGATGGTCGCGACCTGGTCCGCGCCGATGCGATCGTCTTGTTTCGCTTTGACGACACCGGTCGGCTGACCGCGCAGCTCCGGGACGAGGCGCGGGTCACCGTGACTCTGCTGGAGGGGGCGGCTTCCGGTCGGCCGCCCGGGGACTTCCACCGTCAGCTGATTCGGACGATCTCCGAACTCGCGGCTTCCAGCGGCGCCCACCTCGTCTACGCGCACAAGGACGACCGCGGCTGGCACTGGGTGAGCGAGACGCTGTAGGACGCCGCGCCCCTTTCGGCTGCTCGGGCGTGGCGCATGCTCTGTTGCAGATCGAGGGCGAGACGGGCACGCCCGAGGGGCGGCGGCGCGAACCGGTTTGTCCGTGCGTGGGCGGCCAACGCACCTGACGGCGAGTCGGCTCTCCGGGGACCTGCCGCAATCCATCGGCACCGGGACGACCCCACGCCTCGTCCGCCCCGTCGTCACCAAGACCACCAGGAGGGCGCCGGGCTCATCCCGACACCGACCGGGGCGGCGGCCCGGTGACGCATCGCACGCGCTGTGCGTCGTCCGCCGGGCCGCCTCCGCCTCACTGCTGAGAGGTGCGCCACCGCGGTCGCGGTGACGGGACGCGCTCAGCCGGGATGCCGCGGGGCGCCGGGCTGGTCCGGCTCCGCGGCGATCAGGGTGTCGCCGGGCAGCGGCTCCAGGTCGGCGGGCCGGACGGCCGCGTCGACGATCACGGTGTGCGGGCGGTCGAGCGGAGCCCAGTACGCGAACGGCTCCGCGCCGATCTTGCTGTGGTCGGCGAGCACATAGGTGGCGCGTCCGGCGTGCAGCATCAGATGCTTGATCCGGGCCTGCTCGGGCGACGGGCAGCACAAACCGCGGGCGGTCACGCCGTCCGCGCCCAGGAAGACCTTGTCGGGGCCAAGCCAGCGCAGCTGCTCCTCGGCGAACGGGCCGACCACCCCCTCGCCGGGGTGGCGGACCCGCCCGCCGAGCAGGATCAGTTCGACGCCGGGGGCCTCGGCCAGCAGGGCGATGGCGTTGAGCCCGGCGGCGATCACGGTGATGCCGGTGCGGTCGCGCAGCCGCCGGGCCAGCCGCGCGGTGGTCGACCCGGCGTCCAGCAGCACCACGTCGCCGGTCTCCACCAGGTCGGCGGCGACGGCGGCGATGGCGTCCTTCTCGCGCCGGTGGCCGTGCTCCTTCTCGCGCAGCGGCAGCTCGTGCGGGTGCGGACCGCCCACCGCGCCGCCGTAGGTGCGGGTGATCTCGCCGGACAGTTCCAGTTCGCGCAGGTCGCGGCGGACGGTGGAGGTGGACACCCCGAACCGGCGGGCCAGCTCGTGGATGTTGCCGTTGCCCGCCCGGACCTCCCGCACCAGCAGGGCCCGGCGTTCGGCGGTCTGGGCCCTCGGCCCGCGTCGTACGGTCAACACTCCCCCATCAGGCGGTCCGTTGTGCGGCAACCGCATGATCCCCGACGGCGGGCACCGGGCGCAGGCCGAACCAGGAGACCGCCGCCCCGGCGGCCAGGAATCCGGCCAGCGCGACGAACCCGGCGTTCTGCGAGCCGGTCAGGTCGGTCAGCCAGCCGACCAGGTACGGCCCCATGAAGCCGCCCAGGTTGCCCAGCGCGTTGATCAGCCCCATGGCCACGGCGATGACCTCGAACCGCAGCACCTGCGCGGGCATCGCCCAGAACGGCCCGTAGGGCGCGTAGACGCCCGCGGCGACCACGCACAGCAGCACCATCTGCGCGACGCCGCCGTGCACGAGCTGCCCGGCCAGCAGCCCGGCGATCGCCACGACCTGGGGGATCGCGACGGCGGCGCGCCGGTTGCCGGTGCGGTCCGAGCGGGCCGCGTTGTAGATCATGGCCGCCAGCGCGACGGTGTAGGGGACGGCCGTCAGCCACCCGACGGCGGTGGCGGACGCGTCCCCGGTCATCGTCTTGATCACGCTGGGCAGCCACAGGCTGAAACCGTAGAACCCGGTGATCCAGCAGAAGTACACCAGCACCAGCAGCTGGACGCGGCGGTCGCGCAGCGTCTGCCCGTAGCCGGCCTGCCCCGTCGACGGCTTGGCCGCCTCGTCCTCGGCCAGCGCCCGCTCGACGTAGGCACGCTCCTCGGGCGAGATCCACCGTGCCTGCGACGGCCGGTCGGCGATGGCGAACCACCACACCGCCGCCCACACCAGCGGCGGCAGCCCCTGCACGACGAACACCGTGCGCCAGTCCATGTGGTCGAGCATCCAGCCGGACAGGGGCGCCATGAGGATGGACGAGATCGGCAGGCAGGCCATCCACAGCGCGTTGGCCCGCGCCCGTTCCCGCAGCGGGAACCAGGACGCCAGCAGGATGAGCACCGCGGGCCACACCCCGCCCTCGAACAGGCCGAGGACGAGCCGGGCCGCGTACAGCTGCGCCTCGCTGCGCACCAGGCCGCAGGCCATGGCGGCCAGACCCCACGCGATCATGAGGAGGAGCACCGTCTTGCGGGCGCTCCACCGCGCCGCCAGGACCGCGGCGGGGATCTGCAGGACCATGTAGCCGACGAAGAAGATCCCGCTGGCCATGCCCTTGGCGCTGCCGGACAGCGGGAAGTCGTCGTCCATGTACGGCAGGATGATCGCGACGTTGTTGCGGTCCAGGTAGGCCAGCATGTACATGATCGCGGCGACGGGGATCACGTACGTCCAGCGGCGTGCGGGTGCGGTGGCGGCGGTGGTCATCGGGGGTGGGTTCCTTCCGCTCGCGGGGTCGGACGGTCAGCGGGTGGCGTACTCGGCGCGGATGCGGTCGGCGTAGGGGGCGAACTCGACGGCGGTGCGGAACGCGGCGGCCATGGTCCCGGGGGAGGCCGTGCCGGTGCCGGCGATGTCGAAGGCGGTGCCGTGGTCCACGGAGGTGCGCAGGATCGGCAGGCCGACGGTGACCGAGACGGTGCCGTGGAAGTCGACGGTCTTGGCGGGGATGTGGCCCTGGTCGTGGAAGTGCGACAGGACGCCGTCGTAGCGTCCCTCCAGGCCCTGGTGGAAGACCGAGTCGGCGGGGACGGGGCCGGTGACGTCCAGGCCCGCGGCGCGGGCGGCCGCCACCGCGGGGGCGATCGACACGATCTCCTCGTCGCCGAAGTTGCCGTTCTCGCCGCCGTGCGGGTTGACGGCCGCGACCGCCAGCCGCGGCGTCCGGCCGTCCGCGCCGAACACGCGCAGCGCGGCGTAGGCCTCGCGGATCGCCTCCTCGACGACCTGCTCGCTCAGCCTGTCCAGCGCGTCGCGCAGGGACATGTGCCGGGTGGTGAAGAAGATCTTCAGGCCGCGGACGACGAACATCGTGTTGTGCCGGGTGGAGCCGGTCAGCTCCCCGAGCATCTCGGTGTGGCCGAGGTGCTTGGACCCGGCGGCCCAGATCGCCTCCTTGTTGATGGGGGCGGTGACGACCGCGTCGGCGACGCCGTCGAGGGCCAGCCGGGTGGCCGTCTCGATCGCGGCGACCGCCGCGCGGCCCGCGACCGGGTCGACCTTGCCCCACTCCAGGTCCGCGCCGGCGATGCCGAGGTCGAGCACGTCGATCACGCCCTCGGTGAAGCGCGCCTGGCCGGGGTCGGAGACCGCGTTGATCTCCACGTCCAGGCCGCAGATGCGGGCGGCGCGCTCCAGCACGGCGGCGTCGCCGACGGCCAGCCCCCGGGCGGCGCGCACCGACGCGGGGTCGGCCAGGGTGCGCGCGGTGATCTCGGGGCCGATGCCGGCCGGGTCGCCGAGGGTGACGGCGAGCAGCGGTCGGGTGTCCGCACTCATCTATGCATCGTCCTTTCGTCGCGAATCGTGATCATTCGGAGGTGCTCGACGCAGTCGACGGCCGCCTGCCGGTCGCCGATGAGACCGCCCTTGGCGGCGAACGGGAACCCGGCGTGCGGGCCGCCGACCAGCCGTCCGGCGACGGCCAGGGGCTGCACCTCGGCGTCCACCTCGAAGCCCTCGGCGCCCAGGGCGTCGACCACGGCGACCGACACGTCGCCGCCGGTCGCGTACACCCCGCCCACGCGCCCGGACTCCACCACGTTGCGGGCGACGGCGGCCAGCACGTGCGGGATGCGTCCGGCCAGCGCCGGGTCGAACTCGGCGGGGACCATGCGCAGCCCGGCCACGGTGGCGCCGTCGTCCAGCAGCCCGATGACGTCGGCGGTCAGGGCGTCCTCATCGAGCGCGGTCACCTCGCACAGGCGGGCGCCGAGGATGTGACCGGCCTCCCGCAGCTGCTCGGTGGTGCGGGCGGTGACGCTGCCCGCGACCACCAGGATCGGCTTGGGCGTGCCGCCGATGCCCAGTTCGGCGGCGAGCGCGGCGCCGAACGGCCCGGAGTCGACCGACAGCCAGGTCTCGCCGGTGGCCGCCGCCGCGCGCGCCAGCACGGACACGTGCCCGGGGGTGACCGCGTCGCACACCAGGACGTCGGACCGGTCGGCCCGCATCGCGCGCACCAGGGCCTCCTGCCCGGCCTGGACGACATCGAGGACGATCTCCCCCACGCTGAGCTCGGTCTGGGCGCGCAGCAGCGTGGCGACACGCGACGCGGTGATCGGGCTGAGCGGGTCGCGGGCGGCGTCGGTCTCGGTGAGCGGAACGCCGTCCACCAGGTGGACGCCGCCGACCGTGGTGCGGCCCGCGCTGGGGAAGGCGGGCACGCACAGCGCCCGCGCGTGCGGCATCCTGGCGCGCAACCCCTCCAGCATCCCGGCCAGCTCGGCGCCGACATTGCCGCGCAGGGTGGTGTCGACCCGTTTGACCAGGAGCCGCATGTCGCTGCCGAGCGCCCCGGCGACCTCGGCGACCAGGGCGCGGGCCTGTGCGGCCGGGCAGTGCCTGCTTGCGGTGTTGACCACCACCACGTCGGCCGCATCCCTGTGCCGCCGCGCATGGCGGATGTCGCTGACCGTGACGGCGCGCATGCCCTGCCGCGCGAACAGCGCGCCCGTCGCATTGCTTCCGGTGAGGTCGTCGGCGACGACCAGGACCTCCGCCACCAATCCCACCTAGTTGCATGAACCGAGCAGAATCAACCTGCTCGAAACTTCCGACTAACGTGCTGTCAGCATCCGATGCGCGGATGGTTGATGTCAATACCCCGCCCTAGTTGCTCAAACTGAGCAACTAGCGTCGTCCGGAGGTCTACGCGCTCATGGTTCGGGCGCGTTGCGGTGTCGGCGGGGCCGGAGCATCGAAGGCGGGTGGGCGTCCTGGGCTGCTGAGCGGCACGTCCGCCCATGGCGGTGGCGATGCCGCGGGCCTGTAGACCGTGGCGGATGACCCGGCTCCGCCCAACCCGCGCTCAAGATCGACTGCGGATGTCTGGGGCGGCTCGGCGGGTGTGACGGCGGTGGTCACGCCTCTCTCTCGCCGCCGAGCTGCGTGGACTCGTCATACCGGGGCATGGAGCCGCCGAAGCCCGGAAGGACGGTATCAGCGCGCGGGCTACCGTCCTCCCGAGAATGAGGCGTCGTCACCCCCGGGTGGCCGCCGGTGCGTTGTGGGCGCGGCGGTAGGCCAGCGGTGACATGCCCAGGTAGGCGGAGAAGTGCTTGCGCAGGGCGACGGGGTCGCCGAAGCCGCAGGCGGTGGCGATCCGGGAGACGGGCAGGTCGGTGGTCTCCAGCAGCAGGCGCGCGTGCTCCAAACGCCGCTGCGCCAGCCATTTCAGCGGGCTGGTGCCCACCTCGTTGCGGAACCGCCGGGTGAAGGTGCGCACGCTCATGTTCGCGTGCCGGGCCAGGTCCTCCAGCGTGAGCGGCTCGGCCAGCCGGTCCAGCGCCCACTGGCGGGTCGCCGACGTGGAGCGGTCGGTGTCCGGCGGGACGGGGTGCTCGATGAACTGCGCCTGCCCGCCCTCGCGCCACGGCGCCACCACGCAGCGCCGCGCGGCGGCCGAGGCCACCGCCGCCCCGTGGTCCCGCCGGACCAGGTGCAGGCACAGGTCGATCCCGGCGGCGCCGCCGGCCGACGTCAGGATGCGTCCGTTGTCGACGAACAGCACGTTCGGATCCACCTCGACCTTGGGGAACAGCCGCGCCATCGCGTCGCACAGCGCCCAGTGCGTGGTGGCGCGGCGGCCGTCCAGCAGACCGGCCGCCGCGAGGAGGAACGCCGAGGTGCACAGGCTGACGATGCGGGCCTGCGGTCCTATGCGGTGCAGCGCCGCGGCCACGTCGTCGGGCAGCTCCCCGGTCGCGAGCAGCTCCCGGCTGGGCTCCTGGGTGGCGATCACGACGGTGTCCGCCGTCTCCAGCGCCGACTCGTCGTGGTCGACGACGATGCGGAAGTCCTCGTGGGTGCGCACGGGGCGGCCGCCGAGGGAGCAGGTGGTGACGGAGTACAGGCGCGTCCCGTCCGGTTCGCATGCCTCGTTGAACACCCTGGCGGGAATGCCGAGGTCCAGCGGCAGGACTCCGTCGAGGGCCAGGACGGCGACGCGATGCGGCATGGCCGGAATGGTACGACAGATGGCCATCGGGCCACTCACTCCTCTTCCGCGGCCCGCGCGATTCTTTCCTCGGCCGGGGACGAGAGCCCGGCCGCAGGAGGAGTGAGACGGATGAGCGAGAACACCATGCGGGCCGTGACCATCAAGGAGTTCGGCGGGCCGGACGTGCTGAACGTCGAGGAGGTCGCGCGTCCCGAGCCGCTGCCGACGGAGGTGCTGGTGCGCGTGCACGCCGCCGGCGTCAACCCGGTGGACTGGAAGACCCGCGAGGGCCGGGGCATGGCGGGGCTGCAGACGCTTCCGCTGATCCTGGGCTGGGACGTGTCCGGGGTCGTGGAGGAGGTCGGCTTCGGCGTCACCACGCTCGCGCCCGGCGACGAGGTGTACGGCATGCCCTGGTTCCCGCGCGCCGCCGGGGGCTACGCCGAGTACGCGACCGCACCGGCCCGCCAGTGGGCCCGCAAGCCGGCCGCCCTCGACCACGTCCACGCGGCCGCCGTGCCGCTGGCGGCGCTGACCGCCTGGCAGATCGTGGTGGACACCGCCGACGTCCAGGCCGGACAGCGCGTCCTGGTCACGGCCGCCGCCGGCGGGGTGGGCCACTTCGCGGTCCAGTTCGCCCGGCACCGGGGCGCCCAGGTGATCGCCACCGCCCGCGCGGCCCGCCACCCCTGGCTCAAGGAGATCGGCGCCGACGAGACCATCGACTACACCGCCACCCGCTTCGAGGACGCCGCCAAGGACGTCGACGTCGTCATCGACCTGGTGGGCGACGCGCACGACCGGACCTCCACGCGCGCGCTCGGGGCCCTGCGTCCCGGCGGCCTGCTGGTGGCCGTCCCGGGCGGCGTCTCCCCGGAGCTGGCCGAGGCGGCGGAGGCGCGCGGCGTGCGGGTCACCCCGTTCCTGGTCGAGCCGGACGGCGCCGCGCTGACCGAGATCGCGGGTCTGATCGACGCCGGCGACGTCGCCGTCGCGGTGGAGGAGACCTTCGCGCTCGACCGGGTCCGCGAGGCCCATGCCCGCGGCGAGACCGGCCGCACCCGCGGCAAGCTCGTCCTCACCGTGACCGACTGACCGCGCCCGCGAGGCCCCGACAGCCGCCGACGCATGGCGGGAAGGCCGTATAGAAGGCGCTAGATGCCGCAGATACCGACAAATGAGATGTACCCCCTACCGGATTCGAACCGGCGCTACCGCCTTGAAAGGGCGGCGTCCTAGGCCGCTAGACGAAGGGGGCCTCCGTGGCCGTGCCACTGGACGGCTCCAGCATAGGGGACAACCTCCCGGCACGCACAAAGGGTTATCCCCCTTCGCGGGACGGTCGCGGGGACAGGGGCGTCGTGGTGGGCCACTCGGAGGGCGGGAGGGACGGGAAGGACGGGGAGACGGTCGTCGTGGCGGGCGGCGAGGGGGAGATGGTGCGGTCGGGGCGGGTTTCCAGGTGGCGCTCGATCTGGGCGGAGGTGAGGCCGAGACCGCCCAGGCGGATGTCGTCCCAGCCCTGGAGGCGGCGGTCGGCGCGGCTGAAGTAGAGGATGGACAGCTCGATGGGGGTGGGCTGCTCCTTCTCGAGGCCGCGCAGGCCGGCGCCTCCGGTGGAGCCCTGGACGAACAGGCGGGTGCCGGTGGGCAGGAGCGTGGTGGAGCGCTCGTGGTTGTGGCCGGACAGGACGAGCGGGGTGGCCCCGGAGAAGCCCTCGGCCTCGCGGGGGTCGTGGACGACCGCCAGGTCGGGGACGGTGCCGGAGGCGCGGAGCTCGGCGGCGAGCTGGGCGCCGCGGGCACGCAGCTGTTCGGCGCCCACGTCGTCGTCGCGGGTGGTCTTGTCGGGGGTGAAGCGGGGGTCGCCGACGCCGTAGACGCGCAGGCCCTCGATCTCCTTGACGGTGTCGTCCAGGACGACGGCGTTCTTCTGGCGGCCGACGGCGCGCTGGGTGCCGCGCGAGTCGTGGTTGCCGCGGACGAACACGTACGGCACCTTGAGCGACTCGATCTCCTCGGCGAAGCGGTCCTCGGGGCGGCTGCCGTGGTCGGTCAGGTCGCCGCTGTCGATGATCATGTTGACCTTGAACTGGGTGCCGACCGAGCGGATCACCGACCAGGCCGCGGGGTTGAGGTGGATGTCGGAGACGTGCAGGACGCGGATCGTCGACGGGTCGGGCTCGTAGGTGGGCAGCGTCGAGGTGACGCTGTAGAGCTTGGAGACGTTGCCGACCAGGCGGGCGAGCTGGGCGCGGTAGGCCGAGAAGCGTTCGACGATGCTGCGGGCGTCGCCGACGACCTGGGGGGCGTTGGCCAGCAGGCCGGTGTAGCGGGGTTCGGCGATGGCCTGCGGGTTGAACGTCGTCCAGAACAGCAGGGCGAGGGAGACCAGGCCGGCGGCGGCCGCGCCGGTGCCGAGCAGGGCGCGCCGCCAGGACCGGAAGACCAGCAGGCCGGCGAACAGGGCGGCGGCCACGGCGCCGGCGGCGGCGCGCAGCAGCAGGACGGTGACGCCGTGCCGGAGCTGCTCGGTGATCCGGTCGGTGAGGGCGGACAGGTCGCCCTTCCCCTCGATCAGCGACCGGGCCGACTCGGGGCGCAGGGCGGTGACGCGGGCCTCCAGCGCGATCGGGCCCCAGTGGGTGTCCAGGTGCAGCGCGCCCAGCGGCGGGATCCGGACGATCGTGCCGCCGCTCCAGGCGGGGCGCAGGGCCAGCGACACGTCGGTCGGGCCGACGGCGGTCTGGATCCGGCCGCCGAGCAGCAGGCCGATGAGGCCGCCGGCCAGCCCGACCAGCAGCACCGCGAGGAGGCGGGTCCAGCGGGACGCGGCGATCGCCGCCGGCGCGCGGGACGAGCGGATGCGGGACCGGCAGGAGCGGAATACCGACGCGACGGCGCGGAGGCGGTCCGGCACCGGGGGCTCCCTTCCGTCGAGCACAATGGGGGCTGTGATCGAGATGTCGCGGGAGGCGTTCGAGGACCTGGTGGCCGAGGCCCTCGACAGCATCCCGGCCGAGCTCACCGAGGTCATGCGCAACGTCGTCATCATCGTCGAGGACGACGCGCCCGAACCCGGCCTGCTCGGCCTGTATCAGGGGGTACCCCTGACGGAGCGGGGCGACTGGTACGCCGGCGTGCTGCCTGATCACATTTCGATCTACCGCAACGAGATCCTGGCGATCTGCGAGACGCCCGACGAGGTGGTCGACGAGGTGCGCATCACGGTGGTGCACGAGATCGCCCACCATTTCGGGATCGACGACGAGCGGCTGCACGAGCTCGGCTACTGAGGCGGCCGGAGGGGTCCGCGGGGCGAACTCTTTCCCCAATCGCGCACGGAAGGTCACCCGACTGCCACGCAGCGTGAGTTAATAGGGGGGTTCTTCGAACCTTGCTGGAGCGTGTGTGGCGGAAAGGCAGAGCGGCCGGCATCGGCGTCCGCCGGAGGTGCAGGCCACCTATCGTGAGGTCTTCGCGGTGGGCGAGTTCCGCGCCCTGTGGCTCGCGCAGGCGTTGTCGTTCATCGGCGACCAGCTGGCGCAGGTGGCCCTGGCGGTGCTCGTGTTCGACCGCACCGGCTCGGCGTTGCTGACGGCGGTCACCTACGCGTTGACGTACCTGCCGCCCATCGTGGGCGGGCCGGTCCTGTCGGGGCTGGCCGACCTGTTCCCGCGTCGCACCGTCATGGTGGTGTGCGACCTGCTGCGCGCCGGGCTGGTGGCGCTGATGGCGCTGCAGTCGATGCCGTTCTGGTCGCTGTGCGGGCTGGTGTGCCTGGTGGTGCTGCTGGGCGCGCCGTTCACCGCGGCGCGGGCGGCGCTGCTGCCGGACGTGCTGTCCGGCGACCGGTACGTCGCCGGGTCGGCGATCAACAACATGACCCACCAGGCCACGCAGATGCTGGGGTTCCTGGCGGGCGGCGCGATCGTCGCGGCCGTGGGGACCTACCAGGCGCTGATGATCAACGCGGTGACGTTCGGGGCGTCCGCGGTGATCCTGGTGGCGGGGATGCGGCGGCGTCCGGCGCCGCGCCGCCGCGAGAGCGAGTCGCTGGCGCTGTGGCGCGGGACGCGGGACGGGGCGCGGCTGGTGTTCGGCGACACGACGCTGCGTTCGCTGGTGTCGTTCGCGTGGCTGTGCGCGTTCTACGTCGTCCCCGAGGGGCTGGCCGCCCCGTACGCGGCGACGTTCGGCGGCGGTGCGGTGACGGTGGGGCTGCTGATGTCGGCCATGCCGACGGGGATGGTCGCGGGGGCGTTCGTGTTCAGCCGGTGCGTGCGGCCGTCCAACCGCATCCGCGCCATGGGCTGGATGTCGATGCTGGCGTGCGCGCCGCTCATCGGGGCGGCCCTGCATCCGCCGCTGTGGGCGGTGGTGGCGCTGTGGGCGCTGGCGGGGGCGGGCAGCGCCTACCAGCTGGCGGCCAACGCGGCGTTCGTCGCGGCGGTGCCGCCGTCGGGGCGCGGCCAGGCGTTCGGGCTCGCCCAGTCGGGCATCCTGGCCGGGCAGGGCCTGGCGATCCTGATCGGCGGGGCGGCGGCGCAGTTCCTGGGGCCGCAGACGGTGGTCGCGCTGGCGGGCGCGCTCGGCCTGTCGGCGGCCACGATGCTGACGCTGGTGTGGAACCAGGTGCGGCACGAGGTGATCGCGTCGATGCAGGGGTCCGCCGCGGGCGCCGAGCCGTCCCCCGGTTCGCGGGACGACGCGGAGCGCCCCGTGCCCGTGCGCGCGGCGTCCAACGGCCGTGCGGCGCCCGGCCCGGACGCCGCCGGGGGCGGCCGCGCCGCTGCCGCCCGCCGGGCCCCCTGACCGCCGCGGCGGGGCGTTTCAGGAGCCGGGGCGGGTCTTCTTGGTGAGGGTGTCCTTGGCCTTCTGGACGGCGTCCTGGACGACGGGGGACTCCTGGCCCTTCTTGATGAGGTCCTCGGCGAGGGAGGCGGACTCGCCCTCCTCGGGGATGAGCAGCCAGGCGATCGCGTACAGGAGCACCCCCGCGCCGCCGAAGACGGTGAACACCGCCAGTCCCAGGCGGAGGATGTTGGGATCGACGCCCAGGTAGCGGCCGGCGCCGGAGCAGACTCCGGCGATCATCCGGCCGTCGCGAGTGCGCTGCAGCCGCTTCTTGTCCGTGTCCATGCCTCGATCATGCCCAGCACACCGCGACCCTTACATAGGGATTTGCCCTGATTGGTCCCTGAATCCTCCCCGGGGCGTCAGCGGTGGCCGCCGCGCCACCGCTCGGTGGCGACCCCGGACATGACGACCGCCACGACGTCCTCGGCGAGCCGCGGCGTGATCGGCAGGTGGCCGAACAGCGCCCGGTAGTAGGCGGTGGACGCCAGCATGTCGAGCAGCAGGTCGATGTCGGCGTCGGGGCGGATGTCGCCGCGTTCGACGCCGCGCCGCAGGGCGGCGGCCGTGCTGGCGCGGCGCGGATGGAACAGCCGGTCGAAGAACGACTCGGCCAGCTCGGGGTCGTCCCCGAGGTCGGCGATCAGGCCGGGCAGGGTGCGGCGGACCACGGGGTCGCCGGTGAACGCCTCGGTCAGCGTGCCGATGCCCGCGACCAGGTCGCAGTGCGTGCACCCGGTGTCGGGGGTGGGCGCGGTGCCCATCGTCGTGGCGAGGGCGTCCACGATCAGGTGCCGGCGGGTGGGCCAGCGGCGCCGGATGGCGGGCTTGGTGGTCCCGGCGCGGGCGGCGACGCCTTCGAGGGTGAGCCCGCTGTAGCCCGACTCGCGCAGCATGTCCAGGGTGGCCCGGCGGACGGCATCGTCGATGCGGGTGTCGCGCGGCCGTCCCGCGCGCCGCGTGCGCTCTCCGTCCGCCGCGCCCGCCGCCGCGACGGCGGCGGTGCCGTGTCCCGAGCCCTTGACCATGCCGCCAGTCTAGAGGGATATTTCATTCCGATCCGGAACGGAATGTATTTTGGAGGTGGTCGGAATGGCCCGGCAGGCCGACGACGGCGTCTTCTCGGCGCGTTACCGGGCGCTGACCTCGGGCGTCGTGCTCTCGGTGGGGCTTGTGGCGTTCGAGTCCCTGGGCGTGGCGACGGTGCTGCCCGAGATCGCGCGCAGGCTCGGCGGGCTCGACGCCTACGGCTGGGGGCTGTCGGCGCTGATGCTCGCGCAGATCCTCGGCGCGGTCGCCGCGGGGCAGGACGCCGACCGGCGCGGGCCCGGACGGCCCCTGGCGCTCGGACTGCTGGTGTTCGCGGCCGGATGCGCGCTGGCCGGGGCCGCCGCATCGTGGCCGGTGTTCCTGCTGGGCAGGTTCGCCCAGGGGCTCGGCGTGGGCGCCGTCATGGGCATGGCCTACGCGATGATCGGGCTGGCGTACCCCGAGCGGCTGCGCGCCCGCATGTTCGCCCTGCTCTCCTCGGCCTGGACCGTCCCGTCGCTCATCGGGCCGACGCTGGCCGCGGTGGTGGCCGGCGGCGTCGGCTGGCGCGGCGTGTTCATGCTGCTGCCGCCGCTGGTCGCCGCCGCCGCCGTGCTGGCGCTGCCGGGCGCCCGCGCGCTGCGGCCCGCCGCCGCGTCTTCAGCGGATCCGGCGGACGAGCCCCCGGCGGGCGGGGCCGACCGGCCGTGGTGGAAGGGGCCCGTCGCCGCCAGCGTCCTGCTCACCGCCGGGACGGGCCTGTTCATCCAGGCGCTGCTGCTCGACCGGATCGTGCCGCTCGTCGTGCTGGCCGCCCTCGGCCTGGGCGTCGCCGCGGCGGCGCTGGTGCGGGTCACCCCGGCGGGGACGCTCACCGCGCGGCGCGGCGTCGGCGCGGGCGTCGCGCTGCGGTTCCTGCTGTGCGGGGTGTACTTCGGCAGCGAGGCGTTCCTGCCGCTCGGCCTCACCGAACTGCGCGGCGTCGGCGCCGCCGAGGCCGGGCTCGGGCTGTCGGCCGGGGCGCTCACCTGGGTGGCGGGCTCGGCGCTGCAGGCCGGACGCGACGGCGCCCGGCGCGGCGGCCGCACGGCGAGCATGGTGCTGGGCTCGCTGCTGCTGCTGGCCGGGCTGGCGGTCATGGCGCTCGGCGTGCTCGCCGAGGCCGTCCCGCCGCTGACGGCCGTGGCGGGATGGGCGATCGGCGGGCTCGGCATGGGCGTGGCGTTCAACGCGGCCACCACCGAGACGACCGAGCTCGCGCCCGCCTCCCGGCAGGGCGAGGTCGGCGCCGCCCTGCAGCTCGCCCAGACCCTCGCCACCGCCGTGGTCAGCGGCATCGGCGGCGCGACGATAGCGATCGCGCACGCGCACGGCGGGCGGACGCACACCGCGCTGGTCGTCACGTTCGTCCTGACCGGATGCCTCGCGGTGCTCGCGGCCCTGCTGCCGCTGCGGCTCCGCCCGGCCCGCGCGGCGCAGGCCGTCTCCCCGTGAGCGGCCGCGCGGGAAGGAGGCACGCGTGCGGGGGCGTTAAGGTCGATTGTGCCCGCGCCGCCGACACCGGGGTCGGTGAAGCCCTGCTAAAGGGAACCGCGAAGGGTTTTTCACTGGACGTTGGAACGACCTCGTCGGCAGACTCGTTGCCGCAGGTCAAGCGATTATTTCAGAGGGAGCGGCATGAGAATCGGGATCGTCGGTGCCACCGGGCAGGTCGGGGGCGTCATGCTCAGGATCCTGGCCGAGCGCGGGTTCCCGGTGGGCCAGCTGCGGCTGTTCGCCTCCGCCCGTTCGGCCGGGCGCACGATCACCTGGCAGGGCACCGAGGTGACGGTCGAGGACGCCGCCGCGGCCGACTACTCCGGGCTCGACATCGTCCTGTTCTCCGCCGGCAAGCACACCTCCAAGGAGCTGGCGCCGCGGGTGGCGGCGGCCGGCGCGGTCGTCGTCGACAACTCCTCGGCCTGGCGGATGGACCCGGACGTGCCGCTCGTCGTCTCCGAGGTCAACCCGCACGCGGCGGCGAACCGCCCCAAGGGGATCATCGCCAACCCCAACTGCACCACCATGGCGGCGATGCCGGTGCTGCGGCCCCTGCACGAGGAGGCCGGGCTGACCGCGCTGGTCGTCTCCACCTACCAGGCGGTGTCCGGCAGCGGCCTGGCGGGCGTCGCCGAGCTGCACGAGCAGACCCGCAAGGTGGTGGAGGGCGCCGACCGGCTCACCCACGACGGGGCCGCGGTCGAGTTCCCCGAGTCGCGGGTGTACGCGCGGCCGATCGCGTTCAACGTGCTGCCCATGGCCGGTTCGATCGTGGACGACGGCCTGGAGGAGACCGACGAGGAGCAGAAGCTCCGCAACGAGAGCCGCAAGATCCTGCAGATCCCGGACCTGAAGGTGTCGGGGACCTGCGTGCGCGTCCCGGTGTTCACCGGCCACTCCCTGCAGATCAACGCCCGGTTCGCGCGCCCGATCACGCCCGAGCGGGCCCGCGAGCTGCTGGACGGCGCGCCCGGCGTGGCGCTGTCGGACATCCCGACGCCGCTGCAGGCCGCCGGCCAGGACCCGACGTACGTGGGCCGCATCCGCCGCGACGAGACGGTCGACAACGGCCTGGCGCTGTTCTGCTCCGGCGACAACCTGCGCAAGGGCGCCGCGCTCAACGCCGTCCAGATCGCCGAACTGGTCGCCGCCGAGTGACCGGCTGACCGCGCGCCCGGCGCCGCCGTCAGGCGGAGCGGCGGGAGCCGCGCACCTCCAGGGACGCCAGCAGGGCGGCCGTGCTCTGCGCGATCTCCTCGACGGCGCGGTCGAAGGCTTGCGCGTTGTGCGGCGCGGGCGCGCGGAACCCGGAGATCTTGCGCACGTACTGGAGCGCGGCCGCCCGGATGTCGTCGTCGGTGACGTCGTCGGCGTACGGCGGACGGAGCGTCTTGATGCTGCGGCACATACACCCATTGTCACGCCGGGCTACGACATCCCCCCACGGCGGGCGCGCGAAGGGCGGGGACGGCCCCGGCGGGCAGAGGGCGCGGGGGCCGTCCTGGCGCGGACGCGCTGTCAGGACCCTCCGGCCAGGGTCCAGATGGCGTGGGCGATGGAGTCGGCGTTGCGGTCCAGCGCCGTGTCGTTGATGTTGCCGGTGGTGTCGCAGGAGCGGTGGTAGCAGCGGTCGAACGCCACCCCCGCTTGGCCGCCCCACAGCTGGGCCTGGGCGGAGGTCTTGATGCCCTCCGCACCGGTGAACGTGCCGCCCGCCGGGATGCCGACCTGGATGAACGGGCCGTAGTCGGAGCGTCCGTCGAAGTCGGTGCCGCGCGTCGCGACGCCGATGCCGGCGAAGTAGCTCTGGATGACCCGTTCGATCTCGGCGGAGCCCGCCGGGCCGGGGCCCGAGCCGACGCCGTCGGAGTTGTCGCCGTCGTAGACGAAGTACCCGGCGTTGGGCGAGCCGATCATGTCGTAGTTGAGATAGCCCTTGATCGCGGTGCGCTCGGCGGCCGTCAGGCTGTTGACGTAGTAGCGCGAGCCGACCAGCCCGCGCTCCTCGGCGCCCCACCAGCCGAAGCGCAGGTGCCGGGACGGCCGGTAGCCGGTGCGGGCGACGGTCAGCGCGGCCTCCAGGACGCCGGCCGCGCCCGAGCCGTTGTCGTTGATGCCGGGCCCGGCCGTCACGCTGTCCAGGTGGGCGCCGGCCATGAGGACCTCGCCGGTGTCGCCGCCCGGCCAGTCGGCGATCAGGTTGTAGCCGGTGGCGCCGCCGTAGGTGAACGGCTGGATCCGGGTCTGGTAGCCGACGGCGTCGAGCTGCGCTTTCACGTAGTCCAGGGACGCCCGGTACCCGGCGCTGCCGTGGGCCCGGTTGCCGCCGTTGCCGGAGGCGATGCTCTGCAATTGGGCCAGGTGCGCCTTGACGTTGGTGAGCGAGATGTCGGGTGCGGCCGCCGCCGAGGCGGGCGCGGCGGGTGCGGCGGCGAGGGCGGCCGCGAGTGCGGCGCTGCCGGCCAGCGCGGCGAAGCGCGATCTCATGGGACTCCGCGGGCTCATTCGGATCTCCGAGGGTGAGGATACGGCCGCGCGGGGCGCCGCCGGGGCGGCCCCGCGCGGCCGGCTGCGGGGTCAGCCGCAGGTGGTGGGCTCGTTGGCGGCCGCCGGGACGCTGACGGCGTTCCAGGCGTCGCGGGTGCGGGTGAAGTCGGTGCAGGTGGCCTTGCCGACCGCGACCAGGTTGAGCACGGCCTGCAGGGACGCCCGCCGCGCCAGCGAGTGCGTCCAGGTGGAGGTCTTCAGGTTGAGCGTCTCCATGAAGATCCGTCCCGCCTTCTGCACGCCGACGCCGGTGACGGTGGCGCCGTTGCACGTCGGGCTGTTGGGACGGCCGTTGGCCGCGTCATTGGCGTTCGACCCCTCGGCCAGCAGGTAGAACCAGTGGTTCTGCACGCCCGCCGCCGCGTGCACCTCCATGCGGGGGACGCTGGAGCTGTAGCAGTTGGGGTGGCCCAGGGCCGACGGGTTGGCCATGTTGCGGATCTCGCCGCTGCCGACCAGGTTCACCTCCTCGCCGACCAGGTAGTCCGGCGGGTCGTAGTTGGTCAGCGCGGTGGTGCCGGAGAACTGCTCGCCGACGCGCGGTTCGTTGAGGTACCACTCGGTGAGCGCGCCGAAGATGTCGCCGGTGGACTCGTTCAGCCCGCCCTTCTCGTTGCTGCCGCTGGAGCCGCCGGGCGTGGTCTGGAAGATGCCGTGGCCCAGCTCGTGCGCGACCACGTCGGTGGACGTGGCCTGGCGGGTGTTGGAGCTGTTGCGGCCGAAATTGGCGTAGCTGCCGTTCCAGTACGCGTTGGCCTGGCTCAACCCGACCCGCATGGGCCAGCCGCCGCCGCTGCCGTTCAGCCCGTTGCGTTCCAGCCAGGTGCGCACCATGTCGTACTCGGCCGCGGCGGCGCGCATGGCGTCGACGCAGGCGGTCTCCAGGTTGGTGCCGGACGCGTTGCCCCACACGTCGTCGGTGCCCGAGTACACGGTGCCGCTCTGGTTGGCGCAGCTGATGCCGGGACGGGTGGAGTCCCGCAGGGTGTACGTGGAGCCGGACCGGGTGCTGTTGACGCTGATGGGGTTCTGGCTGCCGCCGTGGTAGTAGCTGAGGTCGTCGTCGGCGTCCCGCACCTCGTCCCACTGCTGGACGACCTCGCCGCTGGTCGCGTCCACCAGCACGTGCAGCCGGGCGGGACGCTCCTTGTAGGAGCCTGCGACGACCGTCTCGTACACCAGCCGGCCCGACCCTTCGGCGAGGACGGTCAGCCGCGGCCGCGACACGCCGGTCGCGTCGGCGAGCCGTCCGCGTGAGATCTCCGCGGCGCGTTCGGCGGTCAGCTTCGGCGTGGTGGACACCGACAGCGTCTGGCTCTGGGCGATCGAGGTGCTGAGCACCCGGCCGGAGGCGTCGGTGGCGACGACGAAGTCGCCGCCGCGCACCGGCAGGCCGTCGTAGGTGCGTTCGTAGGCCACGTACTGCAGCCCGCCGGCGCCTTGGGCGACACCGCGCCGCACGATCGTGTCCTTGGGGGACCGGTGCAGCCGCGCGGGGCCGGACGCCACCAGCCGGTCGGCGGACGCGGCGGCGGCCTGCGGGGACGGGACGGGGGACGGGGGCGCGGCGCGGTTCGTCGCGCCCGACGCGGGCGCGGACATCGCCACGGCGAGACCGGCGGCGATCGCCGCGGTCCCGAGCGCGGACATGCGTCTCACTTGGGGGGGCTCCTTCCAGTGGCCGGACGCGGCGGCGCCGTGGAGGTCCTTGTGGGACTGCTCCGCGGCGGACGCGGCGGGCCCGGCGTTGACCGAGGAGGACGGCCCGCATGCTGGGTGCGCGGATGCGGTGGGCGGGGGCACCGCATCCGCGAGCGTCCGTGGCGGGGCCATGGGGACGCTTGGCGCGGGGTCCGAGGCCCGCGCCGGGGGAGGTGAGGGCGCGGTGGCGGGGGACCGCGCCGCGGGGGACGGGGGGCGCGCTCTTCCGGAGGAGCTGAGCAGAAGTGCACCCCGCGCGGCGGACGGAAGTCAATGAATCCAGCCGAGACTGAAATTCAAAACGTATGGACTGAACGGCCGGAAAATCCGCGCTGAGCAGGCCGAACACCGCCCGCGCCCCGGCCGTGTTCACACCGCTGCATCCCCGTCCGGCGGCCTTTGCCGGTCAGGGCGCGACGTGCTCGCACGACCAGGCCGGCGCCGGCGGGTACCGGTGGTCGATGCCGCCGTGGCCCGCGCCGAACGCGTCCGGCCGCTGACCCGTCAGGCGGAGCGGGAATCCTCGGCGGCGGCGACGACGCCCCGGCACATGCCGCCGAAGACGATCTCGTGGAACGGGCGGAACGCCCACCAGTAGGCGTGACCGGCCAGGCCGCGCGGGTGGAACAGCGCCCGCTGCGTGTAGACGGTGTGCCCGTCGCGCTCGTCCACGCCCAGCTCCAGCCAGGCCAGGCCGGGCAGCCGCATCTCCGCGCGCAGCCGCAGCAGCCGCCCCGGCTCGATCTCCTCGACGCGCCAGAAGTCCAGGCTCTCGCCGACCCGCAGCCGGCGCGGGTCGCGGCGGCCCCGGCGCAGGCCCACGCCGCCGACCAGCCGGTCGATGACGCCCCGGGCCCGCCAGGCCGACGGGAAGGAGTACCAGCCGTGCTCCCCGCCGATGCCTTCGACGACCGCCCACAGCCGCTCGGCGGACGCGCGCGTGCGGCAGGCGCGTTCGTCCACGTACAGGCTGCCGCCCGCCCAGTCCGGGTCGGTGGGCAGCGGGTCGCTGGGCGCGCCCGGCACGGACGCCGACGACCAGCGGGTGGCGACGTCGGCGTCCCGGATGCGGCGCAGCGCCAGCCGCACCGACTGCTCGAACCCGGTCGGCCCGTCCGGCGGCGGCGGGATGTGCCGCGCGATCTCCTGCTCGCGGCACACCACCTCGTTGCGCAGCGACTCGACCAGGGGCCGCGCCAGCCTCCCCGGGACGGGCGTGATCGCCCCGACCCACAGGCTCGACAGCTGCGGGCTCAGCACCGGCACCGGGATGATCAGCCGTCGCCGCAGCCCCGCCACGGCGGCGTAGCGGCGCATCATGTCCCGGTAGGTGAGCACGTCCGGGCCGCCGATGTCGAAGGCCCCCGACACCTCGGGCGGCAGGTCGGCGCAGGCGACCAGGTAGTGCAGCACGTCGCGGACCGCGATCGGCTGGATGCGGGTGCGCACCCAGCGCGGCGTCACCATCACCGGGAGCCGCTCGGTCAGGTACCGCAGCATCTCGAACGACGCCGACCCCGACCCGATGATCACGGCGGCGCGCAGCCAGATCGTCGGGACGCCGCTGTCCAGCAGGATCCGCCCGACCTCGGCCCGCGACTCCAGGTGCGGCGACAGCCGGTCGGCCGGGGTCATGCCGCCCAGGTAGACCAGCCGTCCGACGCCCTTGCCGCGGGCGGCGTCGGCGAACACGCCCGCGGCCCGCCGGTCGGCCCCGGCGAACCCGCCCCCGCTGCCGATCGCGTGGATCAGGTAGTAGGCGACGTCCACCCCGTCCAGGGCCCGCGCCGTCGACTCCGGGTCGGTGGCGTCGGCCTCGGCGATCTCGACCCGTCCCGCCCACGGATGGTCGCGCAGCCGCCGCGCCGAGCGCACCATGCACCGCACCCGGTGGCCGGAGTCCAGCAGCTCCGGCACCAGCCGCCCCCCGATGTAACCGCTGGCCCCCGTGACCAGGCACAACCGGTCGCCCAACGCAGCCCCTCCGATCCGGCCGCGTCCTACCCGCCGTGACGCCCGGCACGCCCGCCGCCGCCCCGTCTTTGCCGGACCGGGAGGCCCGGGACATCACCGCCTTGCCGTATTACGGGGTCAAGCGGCCAGCACCTTGCGGAGCATGTCGCCGAACTCGGCGGGATGCGTGGTGAGACCGGTGTGCCCGCCGGGGAAGTGGACGAGCCCGGTGCCGAACCGCTCCGCCAGGCAGGCGGCGGGACGGTAGGGGAGTTCGCCGTGCGAGTCAGCCCCGGCGGCGAGCACGAGCCGGTGCTTCAGGGCTTCCAGGCGGTCCAGGTCCGGGGCGTAGGCCATGAAGCTCGGCACGATGCTCCCGAGGAAGTACGGCATGTCCGCCATCGTGCGCTCCGCTCGTGCCCGCGCCTGGGGCGGCAGCTCGACGGGCGCCGGGGCGGGATCGCCGGGACGCCGCAGGGCCGCCGCGAACTCGGCCGCGGCGGGCAGCAGACCGTCCCGGTGAAAGGTCTCCTGGACGCGGGCGAGCATGGCGCGGTGCTCGGCGGCGTCCGGCAGCACCTCCACCACCGGCGGCTCGTGCGCCACGACCCGTTCGAGCCGCTCGGGACGCTCGGTGAGCATGTGCAGCGCCACGATCGCCCCCGAGCTGCAGCCGACCACGCGGGCGGGCGCGTCCGGGGACAGCAGATCCAGCAGCCGGAACGCGTCGTCGGCGTGCCGGGCGACCCGCTGCTGCGCCTGCGGGTCGTCCAGCGGACTGCGCGACAGGCCGCGCGGATCGTAGGACGCGACCGTGTACTCGGCGGCCAGCATGTCGGCGACACCGTCGAAGGAGGCCGCGCCGCCCGTGCCGCCGGGGATCAACAGCAGCGGCGGCCCCTCCCCGCGCACCTCGTAATGCAGGGTCGCGCCGTCCACGCGCAGACGGCCGGTGGTCGGTGTGCTCACGACGGGTCTCCTTCACGGCGCGACGGCCAATGGCGCAGCGAGGCGTGCAGGGCTTCGAGGCAGCTCGTCCAGGACTCCTCCACCGGGCGCGCGTGCGCGAACCCGCCCGCGGCCTCCAGGCTGACGAAGCCGTGCAGCGTGGCGCGCACCAGCCGCACCGCGTCGGTCAGGTCGGGCTCGTCCAGCTTGTAGGCGCGCAGCATGCCGTAGGTCAGCTCGACCGCACGCCGCGGCCCGGGCGCCGCGGCCGCCAGCTCGGGATCGATGCGCATGGGCACCTGCGTCGCCGTGTACCGGCCCGGATGCTCGTGGGCGTAGGACCGGTAGGCGTTCGCGTACGCCACCAGCGCGTCCTTGCCCGCCCGCCCCGCGATGGCATCCGCGATGCGGATGGTCTTCTCGTCCGCCGCCAGCAGCGCGATGCGGCCGCGCAGGTCCTCCAGGCTGCGCACGTGCGCGTACAGGCTCGCGTCCTTCACCCCGAGGCGCCGCGCCACCGCCGACATGGTCACGTGTTCGAGCCCGACCTCGTCCGCCAGCTTGGCCCCGGCGAGCGTCACCCGCTCCGCCGTCAACCCGGCCCGCCCCATGCCCGCACACCCCCTGCCTAGGAACACTAGATAAAAACTAGGATCCCTAGGCTACCCCCTGCGGTGACAAGATACGCACCTCTTTTCACAAACGCACACTCGCAAGGTCGGTCGCGGTTATCGTGAGTGACGATGACTTGACGGATGGTGAGCGCGAGGTGCTTGCCGTACGGCATCCGTGGAGGCCGACATGGAAGACCGGCTCGAAGACGCCGTGACAATGATCAGCAGGCGCCTGTACGCCCGCCTGTTTCTGCATCTCGCAGGCGACCGTCCCAACAAGGCGATCGCGCGCGGCGCCGACTGCACCGAGGCGTACATTTCCATGATCAAGGGAGGTGAGCGCCTGCCGTCCCTGGACCTGTCCCTTGCGCTCGACAAGTCGATCAACGCCGACGGCTGCCTGTTCGAGGTCCGCCGCCAGATCGAATCGCTCCGGCAGGAAATCTCGGCCCACAGGCGTACCTTGAAAGCAGGTCCCCCGGCCTCCGTTAAGGAGCAAGGTCCAGTGAAACGACGTGATCTGCTGCAGGACGGCGCAAAGGTAACCGCTGGTGCCACGGTCGCTCCCGTTCTGGCGGCCCTCACCCAGGCGTGGCAGGGCTCCTCCCCGAAACTCCCCGGCGCGAGCGTGTCCCGCTCGATGATCGATGACTGGGGCTCTGCTTACGACGTCCAGGCGCTCAGTTACCGCATCGACCCACCCGAAGTCGTCCTGGCCGCACTGGCGGACGACTGGTCGGATATGTCCGAGCACCTGGAGCGGTGGCAGCCGGACGGTGTCCGGCGTGATCTGTCGTATGTCGCTGCCCGTCACGCCTATCTGATCGCCGGGACGTGGCAGCAGATCGGTAACCGCCGTCAGGCAAGCCGATGGTGGCTCACCGCCCGCGACCTGGCCGACCAGTCCGGAAGCGACCTTCTCTCCGGTCGCACCCGCGAATGGGAGGCGAACCAGCGCGTCTCGGACAGGCAGGAGGACCCGGCGGAACTTCTGGCCTTGAACGAGAAGGCGCTCCAACTCCTGGGTGACCAGCCCACCGGGGAGCTCATGACTGCTTTGGGTACGAAGGCCGATCTGCTCGCCCTGATGGGCCGACACGACGAGGCGCTGGCCGCGATCCGCCAAGCCGAGGAGGTCTTTGACCGCATTCCCGCCACCGCGCCGTCCCGCGAACACATTCTGCTTTTCGAGCAGAGTTTCGTGTACGCGATTCTCGGTGACGAGAAGAACGTCACCGAGGCCCAGAATTCTCTTACTCGCTTCCATCGCCCCGAGGAGTACGTGTCGTTCCAGGTTCGCCTGTACGGCGCCTTGCTGCGTGCCCCGAGTGACCCCCAGGAGGCTGCAAACCAGGCCGTTCGTATCCTCAACGAGGTACCTCCCGAGCGGCGAATACTCCGTGTCCGCGTCGCTGGACGTCGCGTCCTGGACGCGATCCCCGCCAAGGCGCGAAACCTCGCCCCGGTGCAAGAGCTGCGGACCTTGACGTCCGCCGCCTGACGCGTTACCGAGGGCCGGGACGCCCTGGCGTCCCCCTCCTCCCTTGTGCGGAGGGGGACGCGATGTTCCATTCGCACGGCTGGGGGTCGGCCTGCTGGGCGCGTATTTCGCTAGTCCTCCAGGTAGAGGAGCGCCGTGATGGTCTTCTTGCAGATGTCGCAGTGCATGGGGGCCTCTTCCGAGGCGAGGTCGCATTCCGCTGTGGTGAGGCGGTCGATGACGCCGGTTCTGGTCTCGGCCGTCCATGCCTCGGCCCAGCGGCGCGTGTTGCCGAGGAGATCGTCGACGTAGCGGGCGGTCATCTCATAGAACGCGCGGACACCGTGCCGCTTCATGTAACGCCAGTTGAACTGGAGCGATATCAACGCGGGAAAGGATGCTCGACCAGCCCCCGCCCCCATCGCTCGGAAACATCGTCGATGTCGAGTTTCGCGGCGCGTTCGTCCAGCAGCCGCCACATGCCGGTCTGGTCGTACTCCGCCAGGACGTCATCGAGCAGTCGGCGGGCGGTGAGCAAATTGTCGGCCTTGCGCTTGAACAGCTCGTCGATGGTGCCGTTGATCTGCTCGTCGTTTCCTTTGCGGGCATCGTCGATGGCCTGCTTCAGCTGCACCGCGTATGCAGCCTCCCAGGACAGGCATTCCCCGAAGGTCGACCAGGGGTCGGGGAAGCCCCGCTGACTGACCGCGGCGAAGATGCGGTCGCCCTGCGCACCCATCAGTGACTCTCCTCTGTGGATTACGACGACGGTGCGCACCTCCCGGCGAGGTGCGCGACGAGCTCTTCGGGCGGGACCTGGGACTGGTCACCGGTGTCCATGTCCCGCACCGTGACGACGCCCGCTTCCCTGTCGGCCGCCCCGTAGATCAGCGCGAAGCGCGCCCTGCGGTCGGCGGCCCACTTGAGCTGCTTGGCCAGCTTGCGGCTGGACGCCAGATAGATCTCGGTGCGCAGGCCGGCGTCACGCAGCCGCGCGGCGAAACCCATGATCTCGGCGGCCGTGTCCGGGGCGATGAGCGTCACGGCGACGTCGGTGCGGTCGCCGTCCTCGGCGGTCTGGTCCAGCAGGCCGATGATGCGTTCGACGCCCAGGGAGCCGCCGCAGGCCGGGACGTCCGGGCCGCCCAGGGCCTCGATGAGATGGTCGTAGCGGCCGCCGCTGGCGATCGAGCCGGGCATGCCCTCGGCCGTGATCTCGAAGATGACGCCGGTGTAGTAGTCCAGGCCGCGCACCAGGCGGGGAGTGAACGCCATCCGGTCCTTGCCGACCTTCGGTGCGGCCAGCTCCAGCAGCCGGTCGATCTCGTCCAGCCCGGCCCGTCCGGCCTCGCTGCCCGCCAGCGCGCCGCGCATGCGCTCCACCGCGTCGAAGGCGGTCAGATCGGCCACCAGTTTCTCGGCGGTGCCGGGGCTGAGCGAGCGGGCGTCGACCAGCTCGGCGGCGACCTTGTCGGGCGGCAGCTTGTCGAGCTTGTCCAGGGTGATCAGCACCCCGCCGCCGAGGTCGGACGGGACGCCGTAGACCTCCAGCAACCCGGCCAGCGCCTGGCGCGAGTTGACCAGAACCGTGAAGTCCCGCACCCCGACCGCGTCCAACGCGTCGCTGAGCGCGCAGACCGTCTCCGCGTCCGCCAGCGGAGAGGAAGAGCCGACCACGTCCACGTCGCACTGTGCGAACTCGCGGAACCGGCCCTTGCCGGGACGGTCCGCGCGCCACACCGGGCCCATGGCGTACCGCTTGTAGGGCGTGGGGAGCTTGGAGCCGTAGGTGGCGACCACGCGCGCCAGCGGGACCGTCATGTCGTAGCGCAAGGCCAGGTCGGCCTCGCCGGTGGCCTCGTGCTCGCCGCGGCGCAGGATCTTGAAGATCAGCTTGTCGCCTTCATCGCCGTATTTGCCGGTCAGGGTCTCCAGCCGTTCGAACGCCGGAGTCTGCAGCGGTTCGAACCCATATCGCGCAAATACCTCGCGTATTTGCGTGAAAACGCGTTCACGCCTTCGCAGGGCATCGGCGAGAAAGTCCCGCGTGCCGGAGGGTGGTTCGAACTGCTGTGAGGCCATTTCAACTCCTGACCGCGGTAACCAGGCGGCAAGATGAGAGGAATCGTGCATCCCGTCCACAATCGGACAGGAGGTTCGCAAGTTGACTTGCGGAGCGCAAGGGCGATCGTACCGATGGTGCCAAGGACGCAAACAGCGATCCCCGGCACAGAGATGTGATCAACAGCCGCTTTCTACAAAGCGCCGGTAAGCGGTAACGGTCGGTGCGTCCGGGCGCGCGCCGCGCGCATTCGGCCTTCGCCGGGCTTCGGTGCGCCGCCCGTCCTGCACGTCGGCTTGGACGAGTTGCGCCAGGTCTCTCGTTGAGGAGCGACCTGCTCGCAGAGGTGTTGTGGAGCGGACTGACGGGCTTGGAACGCCGACGCGCGGCGGTCGCCTCACTGCGCGAGCGTCACCGACAGCAGGTGGTGCTGACGCTTCGGTGCTCGGTGCGGGACGGCGTAAGCCAAGGGCCCGTACAAGGAAGTTCACCGGGTGGGCCAGGCGAAATCGTCGATGGCCAGCCATGGTGCGTCGGCCACGGTCGCCGGGGTGAGTCCGGTGAACGCCACGACGTCGCGGTGCAGGTGGGACTGGTCGGCGTAGCCGCTCTCCGCCGCGACCCGGGCTGCGCCCTCGCCCGTGGCCAGGCGGTGGACGGCATGGTCGAAACGCACCAGCTTCGCGGCGCGCTTGGGCGGCAGGCCGATCTGCGACCGGAACCGGGACCACAGCCGCTTACGGCTCCACCCCACCTCGTCCGCCAGGCCGTCGACGCGGATCAGGCCGCGGCTGGAGACGATCCGGCGCCAGGCCCAGGCCACCTCCGGGTCCACGGACGCCCTCGTTCCACGTCGGCGGGCGAGCAGCGCGTCCGCCAACGCGAAGCGGCCCTCCCAGGAGGGCGCCTCGCTCAGCCGCTCGCGGATACGTGACGCCTCCCGGCCCCACAGGTCGTCGAGCGCCACCACGGCGCCGTCCAGGTCGGCGGGGGAGACCCCCAGAACCGCGCGTGCCACCAGCGGGGACAGGCGCACCTGCACGGCCTCGAAGTACTCGCCCCGCACCCGCAGTTCGCCGGGGCCGAACCCGAGCCCGGCGACGACGCTTCCCCGCAACCGCCGTCCCGCGGCGTCCACGATGAGCGGGGCGGCGCCGAACTCCACGGCCAGCGTCACGCCCGGGTGCGGGATCGCCCGGTGGCCGCCCGGGGCCCTGCCGCGGTCGCGGAATCCGGCCATGCTGACACCGGTCATGCGGCTGGGCCGCGTGGGGCGTGCGACGTGCCATACGGGCGCTTCGTACGCGGCGGAGCGCATTGCCTCATGCTAAGCGGAACATTCGTTCAAGCCTCCGGGACGCGGGGGCGGCGACAGTGGCGCCATGAACCTTCCAAGGAAGCGCTACGTCGTCGCCTCGGCCGCTCTCCTCGCCGTCGTGCTGCTCCTGACGAACGCGGTGGTGGTGTCGCGGCAGCACGCCGAGGCCACAGGGGATTCCGTTGTGCCTCTCGACGGCGGAGGCGTCCACGTGCGCCAGGACGGGCCCCGCGACGCCCCGGCAGTCGTGCTGATCCACGGGCTCGCCGGGTCGACGCGCTGGTGGGACCCGCTGGTTCCGATGCTCGCGGAGTCCCATCGCGTCATCGGCATCGACCTGCTCGGGCACGGCCGGTCGGCCAAACCCTCCGGCGGCGGCTATGCGATCCCGGAGCAGGGACGGCGGGTCGGCGCGGTGCTGGACCGGCTCGGCGTGAAGCAGGCCGTGCTGGTCGGCCACTCCACCGGCGGTTCGGTCGCCACCGCTCTCGCGGAGCAGCGGCCCGACCTGGTGACCGCGCTCGCACTCATCGACTCCGGGCCGAATCCGGACGCCTTCATCTCGGACGGCTTCGTCGGCGGGCTCCTGTTCGTGCCCGTCGTCGGGCAACTGCTGTGGCGGTTGCGGACCGACCGGATCGTCCGCCAGGGGTTGAGCACCGCGTTCAGCCGCCGCGGCTACGAGGCCCCGCGGCAACTCGTCGACGACATACGCGGCATGACCTACCACGCGCTCACCGCGACATCCCGGGCGGTGGACGACTACCTGGAGCAGCGCACGCTCCCCGACCGGCTGACCGCCGTCGGCAAACCGCTATTGGTGATCTTCGGTGAGCAGGACCGGCGGTGGCGTTCCTCGTCCGCCGCCGACTACCGCGTCGTCCCGGGTGCGAGAGTCGAGCTGCTCCCGGCCGTCGGCCACTCGCCGATGCTCGAAGACCCCTGGCGGACCGCCGCACTCCTCCTCTCCTTCATCCGGGGCAGCGGCGGCGGAGGGTGACCGCTCCGGACGCGGTGCCGGCCGCCCTCGCCGGCCCTCCGGGTAGAGGAGCGCCGTGATGGTCGCATCGGGGTCAGCCTCGGTAGGTTTCCAGGAGGCGCAGCCAGATTTCGCTGATGGTCGGGTACGCGGGGACGGCGTGCCACAGGCGGGCGAGGGGGATCTCGCCGACGACGGCGACGGTCGCCGAGTGCAGGAGTTCCGCGACGCCGGCGCCGACGAAGGTCACGCCCAGGAGGGTCTCGCGGTCCAGGTCCACCACGGCGCGGGCGCGGCCCCGGTAGCCGTCGGCGTACAGGGAGGCCCCGGCGACATGGCCCAGGTCGTAGTCCACCGCCCGCACCCTGCGGCCCTGCCGCTGCGCCTCTTCGAGGGTGAGGCCGACCGCCGCGACCTCGGGGTCGGTGAAGACCACCTGCGGCACCGCCCGCCGGTCCGCGGTGGCGACGCTGCGCCCCCACGGCGCCAGGTCCAGCTCGCGGCCCGCGGCGCGGTCGGCGATCACCGTGCCGAAGATCCGTCCCTGGTATTTGCCCTGGTGGGTCAGCAGGGCCCGGCCGGTGACGTCCCCGGCCGCATACAGCCAGCCGCCCTCGACGCCCACCGCCAGGCCGGTGTCGTCCACCTCGATCGGCCTGCCCGCCTCCAGGCCGACGCTCTCCACGCCCAGATCGGCGGTCGCCGGGACGCGGCCGGTCGCGAACAGCACCTCGTCGGCCGTGAGGGTCTCGCCGCCGTCCAAGGCCAGGGTCACCGGACCGTCGCGGCGCACCTCGGTCACCGACGTGCCGAACCGCACATCGACCCCGGATTCGCGCAGGCTGTCGGCGACCAGCTCGCCGGCGAACGGCTCCAGCTTCGACAGCAGCCGCCGCCCCCGCACCAGCAGCGTCACCTCGCTGCCCAGCGACCGCCACGCGGTGGCCATCTCGGCCGCGACGACGCCGCCGCCGACCACCGCCAGCCGTTCCGGCACCGTCTGGGAGGCGGTGGCCTCGCGGCTGGTCCACGGGCGGGCGTCGGCCAGGCCGGGCAGTTCCGGCAGCGCGGCGCGGGTGCCCGTGCACACCGCCACCGCGTGCCGGGCCGTCAGGACGCGGCGTCCGCCGTCGGGCGTGTCCACGGCCACCCGGCGTTCCCCGTCCAGGCGGCCGTGCCCGCGGACCAGGGTGATCCCGGCGCTGTTCAGCCAGGCGACCTGGCCGTCGTCCTTCCAGTCGGAGGCGAAGGAGTCCCTGCGCCGCAGCACCGCCGCCGCGTCCAGAGCGCCGGTCACCGCCTCGCGCGCCCCGGCGACCCGCGCGGCGTCGGCGCGGGCGGCGGCCGGACGCAGCAGCGCCTTGCTGGGCATGCACGCCCAGTACGAGCACTCCCCGCCCACCAGTTCGGCCTCTACCAGCGCGACCGTCAGCCCGCCCGCGTGCGCCCGCTCCGCGAGGTTCTCGCCCGTAGGCCCGCCGCCCAGCACCACGACATCGAATTCGTCCACCGCCCCATCCTTCCTAAGCGACCCGCGTGCTCAAACATGCCGCCGGTCAGCCGGCGCGCCGCACGGGGTTCCCGCGCGGGCGGAGCGTCACGTTCGGCAGGGGCGGCGCCGGGAGGCGGTCCCCGGCGTACCCTTCGACCTTGCCGAAGCGCTCGGCGGCGGCCTCCCATTCCCGCCGGGCCCGGACGATCTCGTCGTGGGTGCGGCCGATGAAGTTCCACCACATCACGATGCGCTCCTCGAAGGGCGTCCCGCCGAGCAGGAGCGCCCGCGCCGGGGCACCGGTCATGTTCTCCAAGGTCAGCGTTCCCGTTCCGGGGGCGAGATAGCCGAGCTCGCCGCGGCGCACCGGCGTCCCCGCCATCCGCACCTCGCCGAGGTCGACCAGCAGGCCGTGCTCGAAACCGGCGTCGACCGCGAGGGGCACGGTCGCGTGCGGGTCGAGCGTCAGTTCGGCGCCGAGCAGCGGCGTGAAGGTCGGGACGGGCGAGGCGGCGCCGGCGAGGGAGCCGAGGAACACCCTGGCCTCGCCCCCGTCCAGGCGGACCGGGCGCGGCACGTGGTGGTGGAAGGCGCGGGCGGTGTGGCGGTGCCGTTCCGGCAGCGCCACCCACAGTTGCACGCCGTGCAGGATCGTGGTGCGGGCGGTGGAGACCTCCGAGTGGCTGATCCCGTATCCGGCCGTCATGAGGTTCAGCTCGCCCGGGCGGACGAGGGCGTGCGTGCCGAGGCTGTCGCGGTGCTCGATCTCGCCGCTGAACAGCCAGCTCACCGTCTGCAGGCCGGTATGGGGGTGCGGGGCGACGTCCATCCCGCCCGTCAGGGCGACGTCGTCGGGCCCGTAGTGGTCGGCGAAGCACCACGCGCCGATCAGCGGCCGGGACCGCTGCGGCAGGGTGCGGCGCACCGTCATCGCCCGGGGGCCGCCGAGGGGGACGTCCCTGGCGGCGAGCACCTCGACCTGCGGCTCCCCCTGCCGTCCGTCCGCGGGGGCGCCGTAGCCTGCTTCGCGCGGTTCGACCTCGACATCGCTCACCGTAGAACGCCTTCCGCTCGGCTGCTGCTCTCCGCCCCTACAGCGCCCCGGCCTCGGAGCCTATTTCGGCACCGGCTCAAGATCGTCGCGGACTCCTTCTGGGGCCGTCAGCAACGGCGTCACCGAACGCATCCCATAGAGCAGACGCCGTCGCGGAAAGCCCACCGTGTGGCTCACCCAGGCGGTCACCAGGCCGACCATCAGCGTCGCCGGCGCACCCATCCCGGCCCAGAACGGCTCAGATGCGTACCGCTTCTCTGCATGCGGCATCCAACCATCCAAGACCACGCCTCGACCGCCGCACATCGACGTGACCGCTTCGCGGGCAACGCTCCTTCCTGTGCGAAGCCGCCAAGTGCCGAAGACGTTCCTGACGACCTCGGCGAGCTCGTCGGCCCCGGCCCGGAGATACCCGCGCCGAGGTCGCGATCGAGGCATGCCCGAGCAGGGCCTCGATTCGGGCGGGGGCGGCGCCGCCGCGGCGTAGGCGGGTGGAGTAGGCGTGTCGGAGGCGGTGCGGCCGCAGCCCGGGCAATCCGGCTGCGGCGCCGACGGCGAGCACGACCTGGGGTGGCCCAGGGCGGCGGGTCAGGGGCGGCGGCGGGCGCGGGCCTCGCTGGGGGTGCAGCCGTAGCGGGTGCGGAAGAGGCGGGCGAAGTGGGCCTGGCTGGAGAAACCCCACCGGTAGGCGACGTCGGCGATCGTCGTGCCGGCGGGGTCGCCGCCGGTGAGCTGCTCGTAGGCGTGCTGGAGGCGGCGTTCGGTGATGTAGCGCGACGGCGTGGTGCCGGTCGGTTCGAAGACGCGGCCGAGGTGCCGCACCGAGACGCCGAGCACACCCGCGATCTGGCTGGGGGTCAGGCGCGGGTCGTGCAGGTGGCGTTCGATGTAGTCCTCGGCGACGATGCGCAGCGCCTGGTAGGTGCCGGGAGCGGACCGGTCGCCGGACCGCTCCCGGCCCAGCAACCTGATCAGTTCGAGCACGTCGTCGCGGGTGCCGCCGGGGGTGCCCGCGACCATCCCGGCCAGGAGGGTGCGCAGGCTCGCGACCAGCTCCCCCTCGCGGGCGGTGCCGCGGCCGAACAGTATCGGCGCGGGGACGCCTCCGGACATGCACTGCTCGACGAACAGCGTCCGGGGGATGTCGACCAGGAACTGCCGCATCATGCCCGAGAAGCCGAACAGGTAGGGGCGCCGCGTGTCGTACACGACCAGCTCACCCGCGGTGGCCGACAGGCAGCCGTTCTCGTGCATGAACACCGCGTCGCCCTTGACCAGCAGGGTCACGAAGACCGAGTCCTTGGGGACGGACCGGGCCATCTGGGGACTGCGCTCGATGGCGTGCGCGTTGCCGCTGATGTCGGCCAGGCGCACGCCGCCGAGTTCGAAATTGGTCTGCCGGGCCAGCAGCCCCTGTTCGGAGTAGGAGGTGCAGGACAGGCCGACCAGGGTCCTGCGGTTGTAGTCCTCCCAGTAGGCGATGCGGTCGCGAGGGGCGATCTCCTCGGTCGTCGCCCGGGAGATCACGGGGGGAGCGGTCGCCGACATGGTCAGCCTCCTCCCAGTTCGGAATGTTTCGCGAAGTCTAGCCCGTTGTGATGGTGGTCACATCGCCAGGTAGCCCCCGTCCACCGGCAGCACGGCGCCGGTGACGTAGGAGGCGGCGGGAGAGCACAGGAACGCCGCCGCGGAGGCGACCTCGCGGGGTTCGCCGAACCGGCCGCAGGGGATGCGCGCCCGCACCGCCGCTCCCGCCTCCGGGTCGTTCAGCAGGCCGCGCGCCAGCGGGGTGATGATGAAGCCCGGCGCGACCGCGTTCACCCGGATCCCGTCGGCGGCGTACTCGGCCGCCAGCGAACGCGTCAGCTGCGACACGCCGCCCTTGCTCGCGCTGTAGGCGGGCCGGTCCCGGCTGCCGCCGAAGGCGAACATGGACGAGACGTTGACGATCGCGCCGCCGCGGCGGGCCAGCGCCGGCCGCGCCGCCTGGCAGGCGATCATGGTCGCGGTCAGGTTGACCTCCAGCACCAGCCGCCACTGGTCCAGCTCGTACTCGTCCCGGTCGCGGCTGATCCCGGCGCAGTTGACCAGGACGTCCAGCGGGTCGGCGGCGGTGATCAGCTCGGTCAGGGCGACGTCGTCCAGCACGTTCTGCTCCACCACCCGCACCGCCGGGTGCTCGGGCGGGCCGTCGCCTGGGGCCGGGCGCAGGCCGACCGCGGTCACCTGCGCGCCGAGCTCGGCGAACAGCAGCGCCGTCGCCGCGCCGATGCCGGACGTGCCGCCGGTCACCAGCACCGTCTTGTCCGCGAACAGCCGCGGGTCCAATCCCGTGGTCATGGCCGCACCAGCACCTTGATCTCCTCCTTGCTCGCCAGCAGGGCCGCAAAGCCGTCGCGGACCACGTCGCCGAGCGGGACGACGGCGGTGACGACGGCGGTCAGGTCCACCCCCTCCTCGGCGACAAGCCTGATCAGCTCGGGGTGGACGCCGCGGTAGCCGACGCTGGCGATGATCGACTGCTCGTTGTTGACCAGCGCGAACGCGTCGATGGCGACGGTGCCGCCGAGTCCGACGAGCGTCACCCGGCCGCCCCGGCGGGTCGCCTCCAGGCAGTGGCGCAGGGTCGCCTCCGCGCCGACCGCCTCGAACGCCACGTCGGCGCCCTCGCCGCCCGCCGCCGCGCGCAGCGCGCCGCCGCCGGCGTCCTCGACCACCTCGGCGGCGCCCAGGCGCAGGGCCAGCTCGCGCCGCCGCGGGGACGGGTCCGCGGCGACGACGCGGCCCGCCCCCCGCAAGGCGGCCAGTTGGACGATGAGCAGGCCGATCGGGCCCAGTCCGACGACCGCGACGGTCTCCCCCGCCCGCAGCCCCGACCGGTGCAGCGCGTGCAGGGCGACCGCGGCGGGCTCGAACACCGCGGCCTGCTCCAGCGACACCCCGTCGGGCAGCCGGTGCACCATGTAGGCGGGCACGACGGCCGTCTCGGCCAGGCCGCCGTCGCCCATCAGCCCGGCGAAGCCGAAGTGGCGGCACAGGTTGTACTCGCCCGCCAGGCAGCGCGGGCACCGGCCGCACCGGTAGTGCGGTTCGACGGCGACCCGGTCGCCCGCACGCAGGCCCGACACGTCCGGGCCGACCCGCGTCACCGTCCCGCAGAACTCGTGGCCGAGCACCAGCGGGGCCGTCCGGCCCGACTCCGGGTGCGGCTCGGCCACCGGGATGGCGTGCGGGCCGTCGGCGTACTCGTGCAGGTCGCTGCCGCAGATCCCGCAGTACGCCACGTCGATCGCCACTTCGCCCCGCCCGGGGGCGGGCGCCGGGACGTCCACGACCCGGACGTCCCGGGCGCCGTACCAGACCGCCGCCTTCACGCCACGGCCTCCGCGGTGCCCTGCGCGGCGCGCCGCCGCACGACGGCGGGAGCGGTCTCCCGCAGCCCCGTGGCCAGCAGTACCACGATCACCGCTCCGCCGGCCGCGATGTACATCGCGGCGCGCAGGCTCCACTGGTCTGAGGCCCAGCCGGCGACCATCGGGCCGAGGAAGCCGCCGGCCAGCTCGCCCACGCCCATGATCACGCCGAGCGCGGTGGCGAGCGCGGTGCGCGGCACGGTCTCGGCCGGGATGGTGGCCATGAACAGGGTGAAGCAGCCCAGCCCGGTGTAGGTGAGCACCATGAGCACGCCCAGCAGCACCGGGTTGCCGACGTACACCACCGCGAGCGGGCAGCACGCCGCCAGGACGGTGAAGCCGATCAGCGCGGGCTTGCGGCCGATCCGGTCGGAGATCCCCGGAGTGGCGAACCCCCACAGCACCCACGCCACGCCGAGGCAGGTCATGACGCCGCTCATCGTTCCCGGCGCGAACCCCTTCTCGTCGGTGAGGTAGGTGGGGGTGAACGTGATGATGGTGACGAACCACGTCAGGTAGCAGCAGGCGATCAGCATGCAGATCACCACGTTGCGGTTCGCCAGCACCTGCCGGATGGTGACCCCGCCTCCGGCGGGCGCGGTCTCCGCGGCGGGCGCGGCGTCCTGGGCGAGTGCGGCTCGCCTGGGCGGATGCTCCCGCACGTACTTGGCGATCAGGGCGGCGACCACGATGCCGGGGATGATGGTGACGAAGAACGTCGTCCGCCAGCCGACGGACTCGGCGAGCCAGACCACCGCGATCGGCGCCGCGATGCCGCCGAGCAGGCCCGCCGAGGAGCCCTGCAGCAGCCCCATGTTCAGGCCGCGGCGCGCCGGACGGGACGCCTCGACCATCAGCGACTGCGCCATCGGCAGCACCGCGCCCTCGGCGGCGCCCATCAGCGCGCGTGCGGCCAGCAGCCCGAGGAATCCCGTCGCCAGCGCCGACGCCGACGAGAACAGCGAGAACAGCAGGACCGCGGCGATGAGGATCGGCTTGCGGCGGCCCAGGCGGTCCGACAGGCGCCCGGCGAACATCCCGGCCAGCGCCCAGGTGAGGGCGAGGATGCCCGACAGCATGCCGAGCTGGGAGTTGGTCAGACCGATGTCGCCGTCGATGTAGGAGGCCAGGTAGGCCAGGGCCTGGCGGTCGAAGAAGACGAACCCGAACGCCAGGAACAGCAGCACCAGCAACCGGTTCTCGTACCGGTCGGCGGAGGGGGTGGGGGGTGCCATGGCGACGGACCTGTCAGCGCAGCAGCGAGTCGACCAGGTCGGCGCCGAGACCGACCTTCTCGTAGTGCTCGCGGCACATCTTCAGGTAGTCGTGGACGTCGAAGTAGCCCTCGGGTTCGCCGTTCTCGTCCAGCCAGATCAGCGGGCCCTTGACGATGAACAGCGTCTTCATCGGCTCGCCGCTGTCGTAGGCGACGAGCGTGTGCCCCTCGCCGGGGGCCTCGTAGACGAAGTCGCCCGCGGTGGCCGTCCACGGCCGCTCCAGGTAGCCCCACTTGCCGGAGATGGTGTAGGCGAAGACCTCGTGGGGGTGGTAGTGCCGGTTGACCAGTCCGGCCTCCTTGGCCCGCAGGATGTCGGACCAGGTGTTGTCCTTGATGTTGATCCACAGCGGGCGGGAGCCGACCGTCTCGGTGAACGGCACGTAGTAGCGGTCGTCGTCGGTGGCCACCTTGGACAGGTAGACCTCGGGCAGCGCGTCGGGCTTGACGGAGTCCGCGATGGGCTTGATGTCCTTCCAGAACTCCGAGCTGGGCGCCTCGGGCATGGTCCGTACTCCTCTCGGTCGCGTTGCCGAGAGTGAACCGCGTCACTCCGACGCCCGTCTTTCCCATATGCGACGTCCGTATTTGCGCATTTCGGACATCGTGCGGCGTGCCCCGCCCGGCCCGGTGCACCGGGGGTCAGGGCATGTCGTCGGGGAGCAGCAGACCGAGTTCGCCGGCCGGGACGGGGGCGCCGGAGCGTTCGCGGGCGGCGATCCGGCGGGCCTGGGCGGTGCGCATCGCCTCCAGCAGCTTGCGGACCTCGCGGGCGTTGCCCTGCGCGAAGGTCTCGGCGCGGGCGTCCAGGTGGGCGCGGACGGCGTCGAGCGCCTCGGGCGTCAGCGTGAAGCCCGCGTCGGCGGCCTGCCGGGTCAGGATGGTCACCAGCTCGTCGCGGCCGTAGGGCGGGAACTCCACGGTGCCGGAGAACCGGGACGCCAGCCCCGGGTTGGCGGTCAGGAAGCGGCCCATCTCCTCGGTGTACCCGGCGACGATCACGACGACCTCGTCGCGGTGGTCCTCCATCAGCTTGACCAGCGTGTCGATCGCCTCCCGGCCGAAGTCGCGCTCGTGGTCGCGGGCCAGGGTGTAGGCCTCGTCGATGAACAGCACGCCGCCGCGGGCGCTCTCGAACACCCGGGTGGTCTGCGCCTCGGTCTGCCCGATGTACTGGCCCACCAGGTCGGACCGCGACACCTCCACCACCTGGCCGCGCGCCAGCAGCCCGGTCGCCGCGAGCAGCTCCCCGTACAGGCGCGCGACGGTGGTCTTGCCGGTGCCGGGCGGGCCGGAGAACACCAGGTGCCCGGCGAACGGTTCGCTGGACAGCCCCTCCTGCCGGCGGCGCCGCTCGGTCTCCAGCATGTCGAACACGTCGCGGACGCGCCGTTTGACCTCGGCCAGCCCGACCATGCCGTCCAGCCGTTCCAGCAGCGCGGCCACCTGGGCGTCGTCGCGGCCGTCGGCGGCCCGCACGCCCAGCCCGCGGTCCAGGACGCCGTCGAAGTCCGCGGGCAGCAGCTCCGCCAGCTCCTGCGCGCTCGGGGCGTCGAGTTCGGCCAGCCGCAGCGCCTGCTGCTGCAGCGCCGCCTCGAAGATCCTCCTGGCCTCCCGGCCGTTGCCGAACCGCTGGTCGCGGCGGATGTTCTGGAAGTGGGCCAGCAGCGCCTCGCGGGTGGCGTCGGCGAGGCGGAAGCCGTACCGGTCGGCCGTCCGCCGGACGATCTCCACCAGTTCCGACGGGCTGTAGTCGGGGAACTCGATCGTCCGCGAAATCCGGGACTTCAGCCCCGGGTTGGCGTCCAGGAACTCGCGCATCTCCGCCGAGTACCCGGCGAACACCACCACGACCTCGTCGCGGTGGTCCTCCATCAGCTTGACCAGCGTGTCGATGGCCTCCTGCCCGAAGTCGGCGCCGCTGCCGAACCGCCGCGACAGGGTGTAGGCCTCGTCGACGAACAGCACGCCGCCGCGCGCCTCGTCGAACACCGCGGTGGTCTTGGCGGCCGTCTCGCCGAGCGCGCTGCCGACCAGCTCCGCCCGCGACACCTCCACGAAGTGGCCGGACGACACCGCGCCCAGCTCGGCCAGCAGCCTGCCGTACAGCCGGGCCACGGTCGTCTTGCCGGTACCGGGGCCGCCGGAGAAGATTACGTGCCGGCCGATGGACGGCCCCTCGGGAAGCCCGGCCCGCCGCCGCTGCTCGGCGACCCGCAGGAACGACACCAGCTTGCGGATCTCCTGCTTGACCTCGGCCAGGCCGACCATCGCGTCCAGCTCGGCCAGCAGCGCCTCCACGCCCGCCGGCCGCCCCTGGGGCGCCGGGCGCGGCGCGGGTCCGGGCACCGGCTTCGGCTCGGGCTCCGGTTCCGGCCGGGGCGCGGCCTGCGGCGGTTCCGCCGCCTGGGGCGCGGGCGGCTTTCGCAGGGGGACGGTGTCGTCATCGGGTTCGGGGACGGATGGTCCGGCCGTCGCCGCCGCGGCCTTCTCCTCGCTCGTGCTCCCGCCGATGTCCAGGTGGGTGCCGTCGATCGGGGGGCGGTCCACCTGGTCGTCCTGCTCGTTGCCGCGGGAGACGGTGCGTTCGACCGTCACCGCGGTGTCCGCGGTGGCGCGGATCCCCGGCCCCTCGTTGCCGGTGACCGTGCAGTCGAGCACCGCGAGCTCGGCGCCGTCCACGGCGGTGACGCCGCCGTACCGGTTGCCGATGATCCGGGCGCCGCGCAGCGTCAGCGCCGACCCGGCGCCGGCCACGCCCGCGCCGCCGGAGCAGCCGGTGATGGTCCCGCCGGAGAACGAGCAGGTGCCGGTCTGGAGGACGGCCAGCCCGTCGCCCGTCGTGTTCCCGGCGATCGTGCAGTCCTCCAGTCCCGCGACCGCCGAATCCCGGACCAGGACGCCGTTGTGCTCGGTCTGCTCGATGGCGACCCGCTGCGCCGTCAGACCGGCCGAGTCGGTCGCCAGCATCCCGAGCCCTCCGGCGCCCCGCACGAGGCTGTCGCGCACCGTGACATCCGCGTCGCGGGCCTCCACCCCGGACTGGCCCGTCCGCAGGATGCCGGTGTCGGCGACGCCGACCGTGGACCGTTCGACCGCCACGACCCCGCACGCCCTCGGCTCCTCCAGGCGGCACCCCTGCAACGTCGCCGAGGCGTTGTCGGACGCGTAGACCGCGCTGATGGCGGCGGCCTCGACCGACACGCCGCGCGCCGTCAGGGCCCCGCCGCCGGCGGCCCAGAGGCCGACGTCGCCCGGGCGGGAGACGACGGTGTCGTCCACGGTCGCCGTCGCGCCGGCCCGCACGACCAGCCCCGCCTCGCCGGTGCCGGTGACGCGCGTGCGGACGACGGCGGCGGCCGCCTTCTCCTCGATGACGATCCCGGCCCGGGCCGGGTCCTCGACCAGGCAGCCCTCGACGCGCGGGGCCGACCCGCCGTCCACCCAGATCCCGGACCCGCCCGCCTTGCGCACGGTGACGTCCTGGAGCGTGAACCGGCTGCCCCGGTGGAGCGACACGCCCGCGGCGGAGGTGTCGGCGACCGTGCCGGCCTCGATGACGCCTTCGGCGTCGGTGCACACGATGCCGCCGCCCTGCACGACGCCGCGGCGCAGGAACAGCCTCGCGCCGTCCCACGCCTGGACGGCCGTGTCGGAGATGGCGGTGAACGTGCAGTCCTCGGCGGCCAGATGGGCGCCCACGACGTCCACGGCGGAGCCGCTTTCGTGGTAGTTGCGCAGCGTCAGCCTGCGCAGGACCACCCGCCCCCGGTTCTCCACCCGCAGGTTGTACTCGCCGCCGCAGTCGATCACCACGGTGCCGGGACCGCCGGTGGCCTCGATCTCGGCCACGCCCCAGAAGCGGCAGCTGCTCATCCGGTAGTGGCCGGGTTCCACCCCGATCCACAGCGGCCCGCCGCCCGGGACGAGGAGCGCGTCGGTCAGGTTCGTGAAGCCGCGACGGGGATTCTGCGACACGACCAGCCTGCGCACGGTCCCTCCGGGGGTTCTTTCATCGGCGTCCGCTGCCGATAGTGGCCGCCTGCCCACAGATCGGCAAATGGGCGCGGCGCGTGCGGTCAGGGGCGCAGGGCGCGGGTGAGGGCCAGGGCGGCGGTGCGGACGGCGGGTGCGTACCGGGCGGGCCGCATCCCGCTGCTCCAGCCCGACAGCGACAGGGCGGCGACGACCTTGCGGCCGGGGCCGAAGACGGGGCTGGCGACGCAGGTGACGCCGGGCCCGGACTCCTCCCGGTCGTAGGCCACGCCCTCGCGGTGGATGCGGCGCAGTTCGCGCAGCAGCAGGCCCGGGGCGGTGATGGTGCGTTCGGTGAGCCGCGGCAGCGGGGCCGACAGCAGCGCCTCGACGGTCTCCGGCGGGGAGAAGGCCAGGATCGCCTTGCCGACGCCGGTGGCGGTGGCGGGGACGCGGCCGCCGACGGCGGACGGCAGCGGAGGCCCGCCGGGCGCGGTGAGCTTCTCGACGTAGACGACCTCGCGGCCGTCGAGCACGGCCAGGTGCACGGTCTGGCGGGTGGCCTCGCGCAGGTCGGACATGAACGGCACGGCGGCCTCCCGCAGGACCCGCTGGCGCGGCACCCGCTGGCCGATCTCGAACAGGGCCAGCCCGAGGCTCACCTTGCGGCCGTGCCGCTCCAGCAGCCCGGCGCGCACCAGGTCGCCGGTGATCCGGTGGACGGTCGAGCGGGGCAGGCCGGTGCGGCGGGCGAGTTCGGCGGCGCCGACGGCGTCGTCTCCCGCACGGAACGCGCCGAGGACCGCCGCGATGCGCGACGGCAGGGAGTCCCCGGCAGGGGCAGCGGTCATGGCCGACAGGGTACGCGTCCCGCCAGACGGGACGGATCCCTTGTCGCACGCGTGCGGGCACGCGCACCCTGACCGCGTCGACGACGAAAGGAAACGCAGGTGAACGTGGTGAAACGCGCCGCCGTCCGGAGGGCGGCGTGCTGAGCGCGGCCATCGTGGGGTCGGGCAACATCGGCACCGACCTGCTGATCAAACTGCTGCGGTCCGAGACGATCGAGGTGCACTCGATGGTGGGGGTGGACCCGGAGTCCGACGGGCTCGCCCGGGCGCGCCGCCTCGGCGTCGAGGCCAGCGCGGGCGGCGTGGACTGGCTGCTGGCGCAGGACGACCTGCCCGACATCGTCTTCGAGGCGACCTCCGCCAAGGCGCACCTGGCCAACGCCCCCCGTTACGCGGAGGCGGGCATCCAGGCGATCGACCTGACCCCGGCGGCGGTGGGGCCGTTCGTCTGCCCGCCGGTCAACCTGGCGAACCTGGCCGGCACCCCCAACCTCAACATGATCACCTGCGGCGGGCAGGCGACCATCCCGATCGTCGCGGCGGTGTCGGCGGTGGCGCCGGTGCCGTACGCGGAGATCGTCGCGTCCATCGCCTCGCGGTCGGCGGGGCCGGGCACGCGCGCCAACATCGACGAGTTCACCCAGACCACGGCCCGCGCGATCGAGCAGGTCGGCGGGGCCGCCCGGGGCAAGGCCATCATCATCCTCAACCCGGTCGAACCCCCGATGATCATGCGGGACACGGTGTTCTGCGCGATCCCGCCGGACGCCGACACCGCGGCGATCGCCGCGTCGGTCACGCGGATGGCCGCCCGGGTCGCCGAATACGTCCCCGGATACACGCTGCGCGCCGAACCGCAGTTCGACCACGCCCGCGAGGAGTGGGGCGGCAACGCCCGCGTCGCGGTGTTCCTGGAGGTCAAGGGGAACGGCGACTACCTGCCGCCCTGGGCCGGCAATCTCGACATCATGACGGCCGCCGCCGCGCGCGTCGGCGAGGAGCTGGCGCGGCACGCGTCCGAGGCGAAGGTGGGGCGATGACCGCGGACAACACCGCCGAGCGCGTAAGGATCACCGACTCGACGCTGCGCGACGGCAGCCACGCGATGGCGCACCGGTTCACCGAGGAGCAGGTGCGGGGCGTGGTGCACGCGCTGGACTCGGCCGGGGTCGAGGTGATCGAGGTGGCGCACGGCGACGGCCTGGGCGGCTCCTCGTTCAACTACGGCTTCTCGCTGGAGGACGAGATCAAGCTGATCGCCGCGGCCGTGGACGAGGCCACCGCCGCGCGCATCGCGGTGCTGCTGCTGCCCGGCGTCGGCACCGTGGAGGACCTGCGCCGCGCCTACGACGCGGGCGCGTCGGTGGCCCGCATCGCCACCCACTGCACCGAGGCCGACGTGTCCCTCCAGCACTTCGCCGCGGCCCGCGAGCTGGGCATGGAGACGGTCGGGTTCCTCATGCTGTCGCACCGCATCGGCCCGCGGGAACTGGCCCGGCAGGCGCGGATCATGGTGGACGGCGGCGCCCAGTGCGTCTACGTCGTGGACTCGGCCGGGGCGATGGTGCTGGCCGACGCCCAGGCCAGGGTGCGCGCCCTGGTCGAGGAGATCGGCCGCGAGGCGCAGGTCGGGTTCCACGGCCACCAGAACCTGTCGCTGGGGGTGGCCAACTCCGTCCTGGCGGCGCAGAACGGCGCCCGGCAGATCGACGGGGCGCTGTGCGCGCTCGGCGCGGGCGCGGGCAACGCGCCCACCGAGGTGGTGGCGGCCACCTTCGAGCGCCTCGGCATCACCACCGGAGTGGACGTGCCGGGAGTGCTGGCCGCGGCCGAAGAAGTCGTCCAGCCGTTCCTGCCGCGCCTGCCGTTCGCGGACCGGTCGGCGATCACCCAGGGGTACGCGGGCGTGTACTCCAGCTTCCTGCTGCACGCCGAGCGCGCGGCCGAACGGTACGGCGTCCCCGCCCACGAGATCCTGCAGCGGGTCGGCGAGGCCGGGTACGTCGGCGGCCAGGAAGACATGATCATCGACGTGGCGCTGCGCCTGGCGGAGGAGCGCGAACGCGGCGTCACGGGCGGCGCTGGGTCTCCTCCAGGTAGCGCAGGACGGCGGTGACGCGGCGGTCCGCCCGGTCGGTGGGGGCCAGGTCGAGCTTGGCGAAGATGTTGCGGATGTGCTTGTGCACGGCGCCTTCGGTGACGACGAGCCGTTCGGCGATGGCGCTGTTGCCGAGGCCCTCGGCCATCAGCGACAGCACGTCGCGCTCCCTGGGCGTCAGGCGCTGCAGCCCGCTGTCGGTGCGGGTGCGGGTGAGCAGCTGCGCGACGACCTCGGGGTCGATGGCGGTGCCCCCCTCGGCGACGCGGTGCAGCGCGTCCAGGAACTGCTCCACGCGCCCCACCCGCTCCTTGAGCAGGTAGCCGAGCCGGTCGGCGCCGCCGCCTCCGAGCAGCTCGGTGGCGAACGCCTGCTCCACGTAGGCCGACAGCACGAGCACGGCCAGCCCGGGGTGGCGGCGCCGCGCCTCCACCGCCGCCCTGATCCCCTCGTCGGTGTGGGTGGGCGGCATCCGCACGTCGACGATCGCGACGTCGGGCTTGTGCTCGTCCACGGCCGCCAGGAAGGCGTCCGGGGTGTCGGTGGTGGCGACCACGTCCAGGGACTCGGCGCGCAGCAGCAGCGCCACCCCCTCCCGCAGCAGTGGGTCGTCCTCGGCGATCACGATCCGCATGGCAGCTCCACCTGGAGTATCGTCGGCCCACCGCGTGGGCTGGTCAGGGTCAGGCGGCCGTCGTGCGCCTCGACGCGGCCGCGTATTCCGGCGAGCCCGGAGCCGCGCTGCGCGTCCGCGCCGCCGATGCCGTCGTCCTCGATCCGCAGCAGCAGCCGGGCGCCCTCCCGGCGGACGACCACGGTCGCCCGACTCGCCCGGCTGTGCTTGGAGATGTTGGTGAGCGCCTCGGCCGTCACGAAGTAGGCGGTGGCCTCGACGGACGCGGCGCACCGCCCGGGGACGTCGACGTCCACCGTGCAGGGCACCCCGCAGTCGGCGGCGAGCCCGGCCAGCGCCCCGGCCAGCCCCCGGTCGACCAGGACGTGCGGCAGGATGCCGCGCACCACCGTGCGCAGCTCGGCCAGGGCCTGCTCGGCGGCCTCCTGGGCGCGTTCCAGCGCGGCGTCGGCGTCGGCGGGGTCGCGGGCCAGCGCGCGCCGGGCCACGCCGATCATCATGGTGACGCCGACGAGCCGGTTCTGGGCGCCGTCGTGCAGGGACCGTTCGATGCGCCGCAGCTCCATCGCGTGGGCGTCCAGCGCGGCGGCGCGGGTGGCCGACAGCTCGGCGATCCGCAGCGACAGGTCCATGTCGGCGGGCGGCGCCAGCAGCCGCCGCCCCGGCCACGCCTGCAGCCGGGCCATGCCCGGCCCGGCGACCAGGAAGGCGACCCCCATCGCCACGCCGACCAGCACCACCAGCAGGGCGCCGGAGTCGTCGGTGACGTCCCAGAACACGAACGTGGGCCGGGTCTCGTCGGGAGGCAGGAACCGCCACCACAGCGGGAAGGCGATGTACGGGACGGTGTTGAGCGTCAGGGTCGCCCCGGCCAGGCTGAGGAACAGGCCGAGCGTGGCGTGGACGAACACCCACGCCAGCTCCCGCCGGACGGCCGTGTCCGCGAGCGCGGCCCGCACGTCGGACGGCGCGGGTCCCGGACCGATGATCTCCGGCCCCCACCGCGACAGCCGCCCGCGCTCGCGGTCCGCGACGGCCCGCAGGACACGCGGGACGGTGCGCGCCAGCAGGAACCCCGCACCGGTGACGCACAACAGCGCGACCAGCACGATCCACATCACGGTCGCGAACGCCAGCAGGGCCGTGCCCAGCCCCCCGATGAGATGCTCCAGCGCGTCGAGGGCGGCACGGGCGCGCGCCACGGCGACCGCTCGCCGACCACGCCGGGTACCGGCCGGTTCGGCCCCGTTCGCCGTCATTCGCACCTCCCAGGTCTGGAACCCTAGGCCAGCGACCGGGCACTGTCAGCGCGCCGGGCGAAGGAGTACAGCCTGCTGTACCGAAGATCGGCTCAATGGCTGGATCGTCCCCCGCCTCCGCGGTTCCTAGCGTGGTGCACGTCGATCGGACCACTCACCGAGGAGCACGCGATGACGAACCACTACGACGCCTCCAAGGCCCCCGCGAGCCGCAACGGCGGAACCGTCCGGCCCCTGCTGTGGGCACTTCTGATCATCAGCGGGGCCTGCAACATGGTGCTCTCCGGCACCGGTGTCAACATGGCCGCCGGAATCGCGTCCGGCGCGGTCACCCTCGCCATCGCCATCGCCCTGATCAGCCACCACTACCGCACCCGCCGCCGCCCCTGACCCCCGTACGCCCCCGCCCGACGGCGGGGCGTCGCCCCAGCCGCAAAGCCCCGTCCGGCAAAGGCGACACCCCGCCGAAGCCCTTCCTCCACCAACCACCGGCCCCGCATAGTGGGAGGCGGCGTCCTCAGCAGACGCACACGAGAAGCAGCGCCCACACGAGCACGGGCCAGCAACCGCCCGGGGAGCAGACCGACCTGCCCGTCATCGGCAACGGGCCGGACGCCCCGACGCAATTCGTCGGCGCGTGCAGAGCGGGAGGCATGGCGAACGGCAGACCGAAGCGCGGCGCCGCTTGGGAGATGCCTCGTCGAGAAGGCAAACCGCCTGACCCGCTCCTCTATGGGCTCACTCGGGGCGGGCAGGATGGCGGGGGAACCCTGGAGCGTCATGTAGCCGGTCGTGTTCGGCCAAGCAGCTCACCGCAGAGGGTTAGCTGAGTGCGTCCGTGGGCTGGCATGCGCGATGTCACCGATGCCGGCCTTACGGGGCATGGACGGTGCCGCGCGTTGACGCTCACGTTGGCGCGTGTCCGGGCACGGGAACGCTGCGGCGTCGACAGCTCGGCCGTGCTCGGTTGCGCCTGCCATCGGCCGGTCGTCGGCTGACCGTGCCCGGGTGGTGGGGGTCGGTTTGTGGCCGGGGCCGGAGCGCTGATGCGACTGACACCGACAGCGGGAGGGCGCTCAACGCGTCACCCAAGGGGTGACGGCCGTGAAGGCGCGGCCCGCTGGAACGGCATCGTGGGCGTGTGGGCGTTAACGCTCACATGGGTGGGCCGACCTCCCTCCAGGGGTCGCCTGGAGTCGGGGCGGGGTGTCGGTGGACTTATTGTTAGCGCTAACATTTTCGCGTCCAGTGCGGCCTTTCTCGGGGTGGGATGGCGTCGGTGGTGGTGCAGCGGAGCAAACACGACGTCGTGAGGTCCGTCAAGACCCTCTCGCGAGTGCGGGGCTTCTCCGCCGGCGGCGCCCGCGCCGTTCTCGGCTGGTCAAGGCGGCGGAGGCGCGCGTCACGCCGCATGAAATTTCATGTGCGGGGGTCTCTGCGGCCGAGCACACACGCGAACGGAATCCGCGGCTGCCCTGGGCCGGCATCCGCCGAGCACAGGGACTCCACCGGCCCGGGCGCCGCCGCGGAGGCCGCCCCGGCCGGTCTTGACACCTTTCGATTGGCCTTCTAACACTGAGGCTCCCACGCGGTTTCTCCTGCCGGGGTCGGTGGTGTGCGGCAGGAGCTCCGACGCGAGGCGTCGTATGGCCGCGCCGTTTCAGCTGCGCGGCATTGTCCCGCATTCCCGCAAGGCATCCGTCTTCGTTCACCGGCCTGCCGCTATGCGCTCCGTGAACCCCGGGCACAGCCCGCTCCCGAGAAGAAAGGCCAGCCCCGTGACCCTTTCCCGGAGAGAATTCACCCGGACCGCCCTCGCCTCCGCCGCGCTCGCCGCCGCCGGCGTGGCGGGCTTCCCGCGAGCCGCGTCGGCGGCGACGTACAACGCCTACGTGATGGCCTACTTCACCGAGTCGCCGCAGGGCCTGGGCGCCGACTACGGCCTGCACCTGGCGGTCAGCCGGGACGGCCTGAACTGGACGCCGCTGAACCAGAACGACCCGGTCGTCACGCCGACGGCCGGTCAGCAGGGCCTGCGCGACCCGCAGGTGTTCCGCAAGCCGGACGGCACGTTCGTGGTCATCGCCACCGACCTCAAGGGCACGAACTTCAGCCTGAACAGCCAGTACCTGCACGTGTGGGACTCGACGGACCTGACATCCTTCACCGGTTACCGCCGCCTGCGGATGCACACCACCGACGACCACACGTGGGCTCCGACGGTGTTCTGGGACGCCTCCCGCAGCCAGTACGGGATCGTCTACTCCACCGCCGACGTCTTCTGGGTGAACTACACCACCGACTTCCGCACCGTCAGCAGCCCGCAGACCTATTTCAGCCCCGGATTCGGCGTCCTGGACGGCGACATCGTCGTGGACGGCGGAATCACCTACATGTACTACAAGAATCTGGCGGACGGCCGTCTTTACGGGGCGCGGTCCACCACGGGCGCGCCCAACAGTTTCACCACTTACACCAGCGGCCTGATCCAGGGCGGCGCGATCGAGGCGCCCTTGCTGCACAAGCTCAACGACGGCAGCGGCTGGCGGCTGTGGGGCGACTCCTACAGCCCCGTCAACAACGACTACTACGCCTGGTCCACAAGCGACATCACCTCCGGTGCGTGGACCCCGCTCGACCAGCGCGACTACACCCCGCCGCTGAACTCCAAGCACGGGTCGATCGCCGGTATCACCGACGCCGAGTACAACGCCCTGGTCTCCCGCTGGGGGACGCCCAACTGGGTGCGGCTGAAGTCGTACAACTACCCGGACCGTTTCGTACGGCACCAGGAATTCGTCGGCCGGATCGACGCCTATCCGTTCGACCCCTACCAGGACCAGATGTGGCGCATGGTGCCCGGCCTCGCCGACGCGTCCGGCGTGTCGTTCGAGTCGGTCAACTACCCCGGCCACTACCTGCGGCACTACGATCTGGCTGTCCGGCTCGACTCCAACGACGGCACCGCGCAATTCCGCGCCGACGCCACCTTCTACCGCACCGCCGGCCTCGCCGACGCGTCGTGGTCGTCGTTCCGTTCCTACAACTACCCGACCTACTATCTCCGGCACAGCAACTATCTGCTGCGCATCGACCCGCTCAGTTCCTCCTCCGGTGTCACCGACCGCCAGGACGCGACCTTCCGCGTCACCTCTTGACACCCCGCCCCGCCTGGCCGGTGCCGGGGCGGCCTGGGTCCCGGCACCGGCCAGGCGCCCATGAGGCGCAGCGGACGCCCACGGCACCGGCCGCGTTCTCCGCCCGTGTCAACGGCACCCCTCCGGGCCTGTCCGGCGGATCTTGGCGTTCAGCTGTCGGTTGATGTTGACTGCGGGGAGGCGGCAGCCGGGCCGTCCGCGCCGCGCCCCCGCCGCCTGGGTGGACTGGTGGGCGGCCAACCCGCGTCCGGACGGGTCGGCGCCCGTGCGGGGCCCGGAGAACGACAACGTCGAGGAGATGCTCACGCACGTCGCCGCCGGGACCGCCGTGTGCTTCGGCCCCGAGTCGATGGCGGCCTACTACGCCCACCCCGACCTCACCTGGCGCCGCATCAACGACGTGGACCCGCTCCGCATCGCCGTCGCCTGGCCCCGCGACGGCGCCTCCGCCCGGGCCCTCCGCTTCGTCCGGACCGTCACCGCGGCACGGCCCGCACTCCAGGAAGAGCCACCGGCATGGCGCGGTCTGTTGTGACCATGGGGTGCGCGTGTTGGACTGGTGCCGTCCCCAGTCCCCGAGGATCGGGAGCGACCGATGGCAGACCCGTTGACCCTGGCGGTCGCGGCGGCGGCCGCGGGCAAGGCGGTGGAGCTCACCGGCCAGCCCGTCAAGGACGGCATCGTCGCGATCACCCGCAAGGTGCGGGAGAGGTTCCGCGGCCGTCCGGCCGACGAGGAGGCGCTGCAGGGCGCGATCGCCGACGCCGACGACGCCGAACGGGTCGCCCGGCTCACCGAGGCGTTGCGCCGGGCCTTCGCGGAGGCCCCGGAGTTCGCCGACGACCTGTGGAGCGCCGTCCGCTACGCCATGGACCAGGACCCGGACTTCCGCGCCCACGTGGAGAACCGGCTCCGGCAGGTCCGGACGGCGACCGCGACCAGCGGCGACGGCGTCACCAACATCGTCAGCGCCCCGGCCGAGAAGGTCTTCCAGATGCGCGACGTCAACGGCGGCATCCACTTCCACTGACGCGGGGGCACCGCGACGGCCGCCGCATCGCGCGCGAGCGGATAGCGTGAGCGGCGCCCACCAGGCCGTGAGGGAACGTGTTCTGAGCATGATCCCGGCCTGGTGGGCGCCACGGTCGGGTGGCCCCGAGGCGCCTAGGCGTTCTTGGCGGCCGCGTAGCGGGCGGCGACGTCGGCCCAGTTGACCAGGGACCACAGCTTTTCGACGTAGTCGGGGCGCACGTTGCGGTACTGCAGGTAGTAGGCGTGCTCCCAGGCGTCGAAGACCAGCAGCGGGGTGGTGCCCATGCCGACGTTGCCGTGGTGGTCGTAGACCTGCTCCACCACCAGGCGCCTGCCGACCGGTTCCCAGGCCAGCACGCCCCAGCCCGAGCCCTGCACGGTGGAGGTGGCCGTGGACAGCTGCTTGCGGAACGCCTCGAACGAACCGAAGTGCTCGTCGACGGCGTCGGCCAGTTCGCCGTCGGGGCGGTCGCCGCCGTCGGGGGACAGGTTCGTCCAGAAGATCGAGTGCAGCACGTGCCCCGACAGGTTGAACGCCAGCGTCTTCTCCAGCCCGACCAGGCTGCCGTACTGCTCCTTGTCGCGTGCCTCCGCCAGCTTCTCCAGGGTGTCGTTGGCGCCCTTGACGTAGGCGGCGTGGTGCTTGCCGTGGTGCAGTTCGAGGATCTCGCCGGTGATCGCGGGCTCCAGGGCGGCGTAGTCGTAGGGCAGATCGGGTAGCGCGTAGGTCGACATGGGCCCACTATTGCAAATGACTCGCAACTGCAGCAAGTATGCAGCTAGCTGTCGGGGTGGCCGCTGACCAGCCGGAACGGCCGACGGCGCTCGATTGTCGGTGGGGGTCGATAGAACGTTCGCCATCCGACGGACCGCAAGGGTGGAGGACGAAGCTCATGACTTCCGGCGACGCCGGGTGGGAGGAACGGAGCGCGGTGCGCGTGGTGCCGCCCGTCCGACCACGGAAACTGGCCAAGGTGCCGTTCGTCGAACTGGCCGAGGGCCGGTTGCAAGGGGTGGTGTCGAGCGGTTCGGACATCGCCCGCGTGTACGTCTCGTCGATCGCGGCCGAGACGCACAACTTCAGCTGCAGCACCAACAACAACCGGCCGTGCGGCGGTGCCGGAGGCTCCTACCGCTGCAAGCACCTCAAGGCGCTGATCGACGAGGCGGTCAAGCAGTACGGGTTCGACCGCGTCGCCCGCTACCTGAAGGTGGACGCCTCCGCGGGGGACGACCTGCACTTCCTGCTGAAGGGCACGCTGGAGAAGGCCCCGGCCGCCATGGTGTTCAGCCGGTTCCTGCGGCACCTGACCTATCTGGAGGTTCCGGCCGTCCCGGAGCCCCTCCCCGAGATGCACTGGTTCCCGGCCTGGAAGGCGGTGGCCTGATGCAGGCGGTGCAGCTCGCCGAACTGCTCGCCCAGACCCCGCCCGGCGTCGCGGAGGCCCTGGAGGTGGTCGCCGGGTTCGACGCCGCGCTGGCGGGCGGGCTCGCCCGGCTCGGTCCCCGGCACGCCGAGGCCGTCAACGCGCTGGCCGCCGCGGTGGGCGCGTCCCCGCTCGGCACGGCGCTGGCGGACGCGACCGCCAAGGTCGCCGGCGGCGCCATCGGCGTCCCCGAGACGACCGCGCTGGCCGGGGCGCGCGCCGCGCTGCTCGGCGCGGCCCACGACGCGCTGCTCGCCCGGCTCGACGGCGCGCTCGGCCGGTCCCGCGCCGCCTGGCAGGAGCGCCCCGCCGACGGCGAACCGGTACCCGCCAACCTGCTCGCCGCGGCCCGGTCCTGGCTGCGGGAGCTGGCCATCGCCGGTTGGGCCGGCGTCGACGAGGGGCTGGCGTCGGCCGCCGACCAGGCGGTCGAGGCGCTGTGGGGCGAGCCGCGGCTGCGCCGCCTCGCCGTCCTGCTCGACGGCATGGCCGCCGAGCTGCGCGTCTCCTCCCCGGTCGCGACGATGGACCGCATCCCCGAACGCCGCTGGGCCGACCTGTGGACGCGCGCGGTGCTGCTGTCGCACTCGGGCGGCCGGCCGGGCGGCACCACCACCGTCTCCGGGCGGCTGCTGCCCCTCGGCGTCGACGTCCACGAGCACGGCACGGCCGTCCAGGCGCAGCTGCACGCGGTGCTGGAGCCGAACGGCGGCGAGGGGCCGGTGCGGCTCGTCCGCGTCGCCGTCTCCGCCGCCAAGGTCGACACGATCGTCGGCCCCGAGGTGTGGAAGCTGCTGTCGGCCTACCCGACGCTGCTGGCGGCCCTCGCCGAGCACCGCTCCGTCGGCGTCTCCGGCATGCGGCTGACCGCAGGCGGCGACCTGCTCTGGGACGAGGAGCACGCCGAGGCCGGCGAGCCCGCCGACCCGTTCGCCACGGCCCGCGTCCGGCTCCCGGACGCCGAGGCCCCCGCCGTCGCACCGCTCGACCGCCACCCGGTGCACATCGCCGAACCGGTGCTGGTCGAGGGCTACAAGGCCAAGCGGGACGGCACGTTCGACCTGGGCGGCGAGACCCTCGCCGTCGACCTGGACCGGCTGCCGCCGGGCGGCCCGCTCACCGCCCAGCTCGTCACCGCCTCCACGGCGTGCATCGGCCTGCTCCGCTGGGACGCCGGGCGCTGGAGCCTGCAGCCGCTCGCCGTGCAGAGCACCGTCAAGAAGCAACCGGTCGCGGCGCACAACGGCGACTGGGCGCTCGGCCCCACCGACCCGAAGGTCGCCAAGGCCCAAGCCCGCTCCGGCGATCCCGTGGCCGTCCTCACCGAACGCGCGGGAAGGCTGCTGCGGAAATGATCGACAGCGACGACGTCCACAGCGATGACGTCCGCCGCCAGGTGCTGCTGTGGCGGCTGCTGGGGCAGGTGTTCGATGTCGAGGAGCAGCCCGCCCTGGAGTCGGCGAGCCTGGCCGTCGTCGAGGAGCGCGGGCTCCCGGCGGCGCTGCTCGACCCCGGTGTCTCGGTCGACACCGTCCTGCAGCGGTTCCCCGAACTGGAGGCCGAGTTCCGCGACCCGCTGGCCGGCGGCGACGGCGGCGACCGGGTGCGGCGCACGGCCGTGGTGTCGAAGCTGCTGCTCAACGCGTTCCGCACCGGCACCGGCGACGTGTCGGCGGAGCGGCTGGCCACCTGGCAGCGCGACGCCGAATGGCTGCGCCGCGCGCTCGGCGCGTGCGCCGGCCGCGCCCCCGGCCAGGGCGAGCCGGGCGACGAGCAGAGCGGCGCGGACCAGGGCGAGGAGAACGGCTCCGGGAAGAGCTCCGGCCCCGGGCGCGGCTTCGGCGCCGGTCAGGGGTTCGAGGTCACCGACGCCGACCTCGCGGCGTTCCTGGCCGCCCTGGAAGGCGACCTGGTCAGCCGGATGCGGCTGCGCGAGGTGCTCGCCGACTCGGCGCTGGCCCGCCGGCTCACCCCCAGCATGTCGCTGGTCGAGCAGCTGCTGCGCGACAAGCACAACCTGTCGGGCGAGGCCCTCGCCAACGCCAAGACGCTGATCCGGCGGTATGTGGACGAGGTCGCCGAGGTGCTGAGGACCCGGGTGGAGCAGACCAGTACCGGCAAGATCGACCGGAGCGTGCCGCCCAAGCGGGTGTTCCGCAACCTCGACCTCGACCGGACGATCTGGAAGAACCTCGTCAACTACGACCCGCAGGAGGAGCGGCTCTACGTCGACCGGCTGTTCTACAAGCACACCGCCCGCCGCACCACGCCCGCGCGGATGATCGTGGTGGTCGACCAGTCCGGGTCCATGGTGGACGCGATGGTCAACTGCACCATCCTGGCGTCCATCTTCGCCGGGCTGCCCAAGGTGGACGTGCACCTGATCGCCTACGACACCCGGGCGATCGACCTGACGGCGTGGGTGCGCGACCCGTTCGAGGTGCTGCTGCGCACCACGCTCGGCGGCGGCACGCACGGCCCGGTCGCGATGCGGATGGCCCGGCCGAAGATCGCCGACCCGCGCAACACGGTGCTGGTGTGGATCTCCGACTTCTACGACGACCGGGGCCTGCTCGAGGACTTCCGGTCGCTGCACCGGTCCGGCGTGAAGTTCATCCCGGTCGGGTCGGTCAACAGCTCCGGCCGCGCCAGCGTCGACCCCTGGTACCGGCAGAAGCTCAAGGAGCTGGGCACCCCCGTCCTGTCCGGCCACATCGACAAGCTCGTGTTCGAACTGAAGAACTTCCTGACCTGACGCCCCCCACGCAACCGACGTTCACGAGGAGACCTTTGCCATGACCGACGAGATGCTGCGCGCACCCGCCGAGGTCAAGTACGCCGACGAGCTCGACTACCTGGAGTCGATCGACGACGGGCACAAGCCGTTCTCGTGGCGGCTGAGCCCGCGGATGGTCCGCACGTTCATCCTGGGGTCGGAGCGCTCCGACGGCCTGGACCGGGAGATCCCGCAGAAGTGGTTCGGCGACCGCACGTTCGTCGAACGCGCCATCGTCACGCTCGCGTCCGACCGCGGGCTGCTGCTGATCGGCGACCCGGGCACCGGCAAGTCCTGGCTGGCCGAGCTGCTGGCGGCGGCGATCTGCCGCAACTCGACGCTGGTCGTGCAGGGCACCGCCGGCACCACCGAGGACCACATCAAGTACTCCTGGAACGTCTCCATGGTGATCGCCAAGGGGCAGTCCCGGGAGTCGATGATCCCCTCGCCCATCATGACCGCGATGGAGCAGGGCATGATCGGCCGGTTCGAGGAGCTGACCCGCGCCACCAGCGACGTGCAGGACGCCCTCATCTCGATCCTGTCGGAGAAGTACATCTCCATCCCCGAGCTGGACGCCGACAACACCGTGTTCGCCAAGCCCGGCTTCTCGGTCATCGCGACGGCCAACAGCCGCGACCGGGGCGTCAACGACCTGTCCTCGGCGCTCAAGCGGCGCTTCAACTTCGTGCGCATCCCCGTGGTGACCAGCAGGAAGGCCGAGGCCGACATCGTCCGGTTCCGCACCACCGAGCTGCTGCGGCGGCACCGGATCGAGCTGGAGGTGGCGCCGTCGCTGCTGGAGGTGCTGCTGCAGAGCTTCGCCGACCTGCGCGCCGCCGCCGCGTCCGCCCGCAGCGACGACGAGAAGCTGGAGTCGGCGCTGTCCACGGCCGAGCAGATCGGCGTGCTGGAGGACGCGATCCTGCACAGCCAGTTCTTCGGCGAACGCGAACTGCGCGCCGAGACGCTGGCGTCCTCGCTGGTCGGGTCGCTGGCCCGGCGCAGCCCGGAGGACCTGGCCATCCTCAACAAGTTCTGGCACGGCGTCATCGAACCGCGCAGCAAGAAGGAGCAGGGGCCCTGGCAGGGCTTCCTGGAGGGCGGCCGCGAGGCGCTGGCGAAGCTGTCATGACCGACCAGGCGACCGACGGCATGACGGGCAGGGCGACCGGATTGGACGACGTGGCCGCCGGGCCGTTCGGCGGGCTGCGCGAGCAGCTGCTCGGCGCGGCCGAGCGGTTCGGCTCCGGCCCCGTCGCGCAGATCCTGGCCGGGATGGTCGAGGACGTCGACCGGGCGCTGCGCGAGCCGCTGGAGATCTTCCCGGTGTGCCACCACTCGCCGTCCTCGGCGACGGCGATGGCCCGCCGGCTGCGCGACAAGCGGCCCAAGGTCATCTACCTGGAGCTGTGCGAGGACGTGCGGCCGCTGCTGGACGAGCTGCACAACTGCACCCTGCCGGTGGCGCTGCAGGCGTTCGCCGCCGACATCGACGGCTTCCCCGAGCGGTGGGCGCCGCTCAGCGTCGTCGCGCCGATCACCGAGGCGTCCGCCGAATACCAGGCGATCTCCTATGCGCTGACCACCTCCGGCGTCGAACTGGTGCTGGTGGACCGGTCGGTCGACCACGTCTTCCAGTGGGAGCCGCGCGACGATGCCGCGGGCCGCGACTCCGGACCCGCCGGACCCGACGGCCCCGGCAAGGGCGAGGGCGACGAGCCGGCGCTGCACGGCGACGCGGTCGGCGTCGAGATCGGCGACCTGCGGCCGGGCTTCGCCGAACTGGAGGAGCACCTGCTGCACCACGGCAAGGTGCGGCACTGGTCGGAGTGGTGGGACCAGTACGTCGAGCAGCCGCTGGTCGACGCCGACTACGACACCTACCGGCAGGTCATGGTGCTGATCGGCAGCCTGTTCCGGCGGCTGCGGCCCGAGGACTCCGCCCGCACCCGGGTGGACGAGGACCGCGAACGCTACATGTGGACGCGGATCCGCGAGCACCTGGCGGCCTCCGGCGCCGACCCCGCCGACTGCCTGTACGTGTGCGGCGCCTTCCACGCCGCCAGCCGCGTCCCCGAGTTCGGCCTGCACGGCGCGACCGGGTTCGAGATCGGCCCGCGCACCGCCACCAAGTGGCAGTACGGGCTCATCCCGTCCAGCCACTCGGCGATCGAGGCGCAGTTCGGGCTCGCCCCCGGCTCGGTGTCGATCGCCGCCGCGACCTGGAAGAAGGCGCTGCGGCGCACCGGCATCAAGCCGTTCAAACTGGGCGGCCGGCGCAAGGGACGCGCCAAGCCCGTGGCGCCGCGGCCCGGACCGGTGACCGACCGGCTGTCGGGCTTCCTGACCACCGCGCCCGCCCCGCACGGCGTCGACGAGCAGGAACTGCTCGGCTGGTGCGTCGACATCGTCCGGCTGGCCCGCAAGAACGGCTACCCGTCCAGCACCGCCGACGCCATCGCCGTGTACGAGACGTCGATCCTGTTGGCCGGGATCCGCGGTCGGCGGCGGCCGACGCCGTACGACTTCCAGGACGCCGCGGTCACCTGCATCGAGAAGGACGCGGTGCCGGGCCGCCGCGACATCGCGCGCCTGTGCGAGATCCTGCTCGGCGGCGACCGGGTGGGCTCGGTCGGCTACGACGCCCTGCCCCCGCTGGCCCGCGACGTCCTCGACCGGCTCAAGCCGCTCGGCGTCAACCTGGAGGAGCGCACGATCCGCCGGGCGCTGCTCAACCTGGACGCCGATCCCGACCTGCGGCCGTGCTCGGACCTGCTGTGGGTGCTGCGCCGGCTGGTGCCCGACGCCGCCCGGCCCATCATCGGCACGCGCCGCCTGGGCGAACGCTCCATGCAGGAGAGCTGGGACCTGGCGATCGGCCGCAACATGCGCGCCATCGTCGAGCTGGGCTACGAGGGCGTCACCGTCGAACAGGTGCTGGAGCAGCGGCTCCGCAAGGCGGTGCACGCGCCGAAGGCCACCGCCGCCCAGGCCCTCGCCGCCGTGGAGGACTCCATCCTCTTCCTGGGCGGCAGGCGCTTCACCGACGAACTCGGCGCCCGCGCCGTCGAGCTGCTGGCCGCCGAACGCACCGTGGACGACGCCCCCGAGGTGCTGCGCCGCGCCCGGCGGCTGCTCGCCTACTACCAGGCGACCGAACCGGACCTGCCGGAGTGGTGCCGGTCGTTCGTGACCGCCGGGTACGCGCACTACTGCACGCTGCTGCCCACCGCGTTCGCCGACGACGACGCCGGGGCGCGGCAGGTCGCGGCCATGCTCGGGTTCCTGCTCGGCATGGAGAGCCTGGCGCTGTCCTTCGGCTGCGACCACACGCAGCTGGAACTGGCCGTCCAGCAGTCGCACCCGGAGGCCCCCGACAAGGTCGCCCTGCTGTGGGCGGCGCAGACGCAGCTGGGCCTGCTCCCGCTGGACGAGCTGCGCCGCCGCTGCGACGAACTGCTGGACAACCCGCTGGTCGTCCCGTCGTTCCCGCTGTATCTGAGCGGCTTCGTCCAGGCCCTGGAGCCGGTGCCGTCGCTCGCGCCGCTGGTGGTGGAGATCCTGTCGAAGGCGTTCGCGCGGCTGCCCGACGCGGTGCTGCTGCCGTGGCTGCCGAGGCTCATCACCACCCTGAAGGACCACGCGGCGGAGATGGTGCCCGTCCTGATCAGGGAGGCGGGCCGCACCTTCCCCGCGACCCTGGCCGCCCTGGACACCTGGACGCCGCCATGGTCGGCCCCGCCGGAGGCGCCGGCCCCGCCCGTGGACGCGGGCCCCGTCGGCGACCTGCTGGCGGCCAACCCCGCGACCTGCGACGCGGTGGCCGCCCTGTTGGGCCTGCCGCCCGACTGGCCGTCCGGGCCGTCCGACCCCACCGGGCCGGTCGCCGCCCTGCTGGCCGACCACCCCGCCACGGCGGACGCGGTCGCCGCCCTCCTGACCTGACCGGAGGCCGACCGGTGGGACGCGTCCGGCGGCAGAGCCTCAGATGACGCGCCCGAGGCGCACCCGTCCGGGCGGCAGGCCCCCGGCCCGCCGCCCGGACCGGGGCCGATGTGCGGTGCCGCCGTCTCGCGCGGACGTGCGGCGGGCCGTTTTCCCACCTCGGCGGCGGACCGCGCACCGAAGCGGCGATCCATTTCATGAAACGCCTCCGATGCGTGACAGGTCGTGGCTTAGATTGGGCGGATCCAAAGGTGCGGTTGCGTCATCCGGTCTTCTGGAGGAGCCGTGCGGGCTGGTCAGCTTGTCGCCGACCGTTACCGGCTGGAAGAACTGCTCGGTGAGGGCGGAGGCGGTGCGGTCTGGCGCGCCCGCGACGAGCGGCTGCGCCGCGTGGTCGCGATGAAACGCGCCGCCGTCCCCGCCGACGGCGACGCCGAGAGGCGGATCAGGAGCCTGCTGGACGAGGCCGAGATCCTCGCCGGCCTCAACCATCCCAACATCGTCACCCTCTACGACGTGGTGTCGGACGGCTCGCAGTGGTGGCTCGTCATGGAGTACGTGGCTGCGCGCAGCCTGGCGCATCACCGAAGGCTGCCACCCGAGCGGGCGGCGCGGTTCGGCGCGCAGATCGCCGCGGGGCTGGAGGCGGTGCACGCCGCCGGTGTCATCCACCGCGACATCAAACCCGGCAACGTGCTGGTGACCGCGGACGACCAGGCCAAACTGGGCGACTTCGGCATCGCCCGCGCGTCGTACGCCGACGCGACGCTGACCGACTCCGGCGGCCCGATCCGGTGCACCCCGGCGTACGTCGCACCGGAGGTCGCCAGGGGCGGCGGTCCCACCCCGGCCGGCGACGTGTTCTCGCTCGGCGCCACCCTGTTCGCCGCCGTCGAGGGCGTCTCCCCGTACGGCAGGGGCAACCCCATGGCGTTGCTGGCGCGGGCGATCAGGGGAGAGGTCGCCGCGCCCGGCCGCCGGGCAGGGGCACTGGCCCCGGTGCTGCACGCGCTGATGCACGTCGACCCGGCCAAGCGGCCCACCGCGGCGCAGGCCCGGAGCATGCTCGAAGACCTCGCCAAAGAATTCGCCCGAGACCTTGCCCAAGACCCCGCCGAGGACGCTGCCGGCAAGGGCGTCGGCCGTCGACGCGGTCTCGCCTGCCTCACCGTCGCCGTCGCGGCCCTCGTGCTGACCGCCGCCGCCTGGATGGCCATCGAGTGGTGGCCGGGCACGGCGCGTTCCACCTCGACGGCGCCGCCGAGCTCCATCGCCGACCCGCACAAGGCGGACCCCTGCGCCCTGCTGGACCAGGCGTCCCTCGCCCGCTTCGGCGGCACCGAGCTGGACCCGGCCTCCGGCAACTTCAACCGGTGCGATGTCTACGTGCGTCCGCCCGGCGGCGGCCAGGTGGACGTCACGGTGGAGCTCCTCGCCGCCGAGCCCGACGTCGCGACGCCCTGGCAGGTCGAACGGGTCGGCGGCATCGCCATCGTCAGGGAGCCGGAGAACGACGGCCAGTGCCACCGGACGGTCGTGCTTCGCGACGGGGTGCGCGTCGATATCGGCGCAAAGTTCACCGACAAGGGCCGCGGCGACCTGTGCGCGATGGCCGAGGCCGCCGCCAAGAGCGCGGTCGCGAAACTGTCCGGCGGGCGGTTCCCGCAACGTGCCGCGCGTCCGGCGGACCGGTCGCTGTTCTGGGTGGACGCCTGCGGGCTCCTCGACGCCGACGCGCTCGCCCGGTTCCCCGGCGTGGACGCGCTCCACCCGGAGGTCGGCTTCGGCAACTGGGAATGCCGCTGGCGGAGCACGACCAGCCGGTCCCAGCTTCTCGTGCGCTTCGACCAGCACGTCCCCCTCACCGCGGACGACGGCCACCCCACGCGGGTCGGCGGCCGCTACGCCTACGTGGAACCGGACGGATACGGGGACGACACCTGCCTGGTCCGGGTCCTGCACCGCCGGTTCACCCTGGCCGGGCAGCCCCGCACCGAGCTGCTGCTGGTCGTCGTCTTCGGACTGGACGCGCGGGACCGCTGCCGCCTGGCCACCGACCTCGCCGGCTCCGCCGCCGCCGGACTGCCCCGCACCTGAGGCCGTCTCCGGAGCCGATGCACCGCTTCGACTCGCGAACGAAAACCGGTGCGGTCAGGGGGCGCAATTCATTTACCGCCGGGTTGACGGTCGCACGATATGGTCATATGTGGTCGCACTACCGGTTTCTGGTTGCGAGGACATGATCTCGGCCGGGGGTTCGGATGAAGTCATCGCAGGTCGACGCCGGGTTGGCGGATGTCTGCGCGAATCTGCACGAGATTCGCGCACTTCTCGGTGACGAGGGGGCCGCCGCGTCGGCTCCGCTGCCGCGGCTGGCGGCCGCGCTGCGATCCGGAAAAGGGCCCGACGGCCGGGAGCTTTCCCGAGACCACATCGCCGAGTTGCTGAACACGGTGCACATCGCCGTTCAGGCGCAGGGGGACCCGCTCGGGGTGTTCGGCCGCGGCGCGCTCAGAGGCGGCCTGAACGCGCCCGGCTGGACTCCGCCCGGACCGAACTGTCGCGTGCCGCGGCCCTGGGCGCATGGGCCGTGCTCTACGCGCTGCCGGCCGTCCGCTGGCGGCCCGCGGCGCCCCTGACCGTCGTGATAGCGATCACCGCCCGGCACCGCACCCGCGCCGCCACCGACGCCTACGCCCGGCACCTGGAGGCCGCCGCCCGCCTGCACGCCACGACCCTGGCCCAGCGACTCGGCATCATCCCCGCGGCCGCCTGCGACGCGGCCGGCGAACACCTGCCGGGCCGTCCTCTCGACCGGGAGATCGGCCGCGCCCTCACCCGCCATCTGCGCACCCGACCGCCGCCGCCTGCTCCGGGCCGCCCCTTCGACGTCGCCGCAGGGGGCACGCGGTGACCGCGTACGACGAACGTCTCGCAGCGGTCAAGGACTGGCTGCGCAGGATCGACGCGGCACAGGACGTCTCGCCCGCCGCGTCGCCGCGGGCACTCGAGGACGCCGCGCGGCTGGCCGCCGTGCTGGACGGTGTCGATCAGCTCGACGGCGAGGACTATTTCCGCGAACTCGGCGACCGGTACGGCCGCGGCGACCTGCCCGACGTGGAAGCCCGCTTGGCGCTGGGCTGGCTGCTGTGGTTCTGCCTGCACGCGGCGCCCGATCCCCGCGCGATGGACAAGGACCTGCTGGTCGTCGCGGGCAAGTCGTTCCTCGTGTGCTTCCTCGCCGGTGCGGGATCCGCTCCCGAGCCGTGGCTGCCGCTGGTCATCGACGCCGCGCACGGTGTGGCCCAGGCCCTGACGGCCCGGACGGAACTGGAGCGCGAGCCCGTGCTTCTGGCGCGGACCGCGGCCCTGTGGCGGCGGATCCTCGACCTGACACCCGCCGACCATCCGAGCCGTGCGATGCGCCTGGGCAACCTCTCCGTCGTCCACTGCCGGATCGCCGAACGCACCGGGGACCGCGACAGCGCGGACAAGGCCGTCGAAAGCGCGCGGGAGGCCATGCGGGCCGGTGCCGCCGAGGACGACGAGCATGTCGTGTTCCTGCTCAACTACGCCGCCGCGCTGATGGCCCGCTTCCACATCGCGGGCGCCCCGTCGGACCTCGACGAGGCGATCGCCGTCTGCCGCGACGCGGCGGGCCGCACGCGATCCCCGCGCAGGTTCCTGGGCCTCTCCAATCTCTGCGTCGCCCTGCGGATCAGATACGAGCGCGGGGGGTCGCCGCAAGACCTGGAGCAGGCCGTCGAAGCCGGACGTGCGGCCGTACAGGCCATCCCGCCCGGCGAACCCGGTCGCGGCCTGCATCTCGGCAACCTCTGCGCAGCCCTGATGGCCCGGTTCCAGTACACCGGCGCGGCCGAGTTCCTCGACGAGGCGATCGACCTCGGCAGGCAGGCGGTCGAGTCCGCGCCCCCCGAGCACCCCTTCTACGCCATGAGGTTGTCGGACCTGAGCGGCTTCCTGAGAGAACGGTTCGACCAGCGCGGTGACGAACAGGACATCGACGAGGCGGTGAGTCTCGCCGAACGGGCGGTCGCAGCCGTCCCCGCCGACCACCCCCAGGGCGGCATGTACCTGTCCGCCCTCAACGTGGCGCTGCTGCGTCGGTACGAGCGCTTCGGCGCGCTGGAGGACCTCGACAGGGGCATTCGGGCCGCGCGGGAGGCCGTGCGGGTCACTCCCCGCGACCACCCGAACTACGGCATGTACCTGTCCAATCTCGGCATCAGCCTGCAGACCGGCTTCCGGCGGTACGGCACGGCGGAGATGATCGACGAAGCCGTCGAGGCCGGACGGCAGGCCGTGCACGTCACTCCCCGGGGACACCGCAACCTGGGGATGTACCTGTCCAACCTGGGCAACAACCTGCAGGTCCGGTTCGCGCGCTTCGGGCGCCTCGCGGACCTGGACGACGCCGTCGAAGCGGAACGCCGGGCGGTGCGGGAAACGCCGGCCGATCACCCCAACCACGGCGTGTACCTGAGCAATCTCGGCCGCATCCTGCTCCACCGGTTCACGCGTGTCGGAAACCGCTCCGACCTCGAGGAGGCGCTGGAGGTCAGCCGCCGCGCGGCGGACATCACCCCCGCCGGCCACTACGGCAGGGCGAGGAACGTGGGGATCGTCGCCGTCTCTCTGCAGACCCGGCACCGGCGCGAGGGCGCGACGGCCGATCTCGACCGGGCGATCGGTGCGGCCCGCGAGGCGCTCGCGAGCACCCCGCCGGGTCATCCCGAGACGGCGATGCGCCTGCAGAGCCTCAGCATCCTGCTGCAGCAGCGGTATGACGGCACCGGAGCGGGACCCGACCTGGACGAGGCGATCGAGGCCGCCCGGCAGGCCGTGGCGGCCGTCCCCGCCGACCACCCCGAGCGAGGCGACTACCTGTACGACCTCGGCTCCGCCATGGGCCTGCGGTTCGAGCGCACCGGCGCACCCGCCGACCTGGAGGAGATGCTCTCCGCCTTCCGCGCGGCGGTCGCCGCGACCCCGCCGGACCATCCCGATCTGCCGTTCCGCCTGCGCGGACTCGCCATCGCGCTGCGGGATCGCGCGGAGCGCACCGGTGAGACGGCCCACCTGGACGAGGCCGTCGCATCCGCACGCCGCGCGGTCGGCCTCACTCCCGCGGACCATCCCGGTCTGAGGGACGTCCTCCACGAGCTGGCGGTGAGCCTGTCCGTACGGTTCGGGCACACCGGCGCGGCGGCCGACGCCGAGGAGGCCGTCGAGGTCGCCCGGCGGGCCGTCGCCGCCACCCCCGCCGACGACCCCGGCCGCGCCGCGATGCTGAGCGGCCTCGGCCTCGCCTTCCACGCCAGGTTCCGCGTCACCGGCGCGGACGGCGACCGGGAGCAGGCCGTCGCGGCCTTCCGGCAGGCCGCCATGGTGGCGTCGGCGCCCGTGACGGCACGGCTCCGCGCGGCTCTCGCACCTGCGCGGCTCCTCGACACGGGCGACCTCGTGCACGCCGCGGACCTGCTGGAGACGGCGGTGCGGCTGCTCCCCGAGGCGGCGGCACGGCACCTGGACCGCACCAGCCGGCAGGACATGCTGAAAAGCTACGCCGGCCTGGCCGGGCCCGCCGCCGCGCTCGTCCTCGCCGACCCGCGCCGCGGCACGGTGGCGCACCGGGCCCGGCACGCCCTGCGCCTGCTGGAGACGGGACGCGGCGTGCTGCTCGGCCAGGCGCTCGACACCCGGACCGATCTGACCGAACTCGCCGAACGCCATCCGGCTCTGGCCGCCAGGTTCATCGAACTGAGCGGCCGGCTCGACGCGATCGAGGACTCCCTGGACGCCGGCACGCCCACCGCCTCCCGCCCGCCGGACCGGGAGAGCGCGGTGGACCGGCGGCGCCGGGCCGCCTCGGCCTTCGAGAAGACGATCGAAGAGATCCGCGCACTGCCGGGATTCGAGACGTTCCTGCTACCCCCCGAACCGGAGCAGCTCGTCCGGCACGCCGCGCACGGGCCGATCGCGGTGCTCACCACCAGCGGCCACGGCCACGCCGCCATCCTCGTGACCGGCGAGGGCATCACGGCGCTGCCCCTCCCTGAGCTCGGCCGCACCGACCTCGTCCGGAAAGTCGTCGACTTCGGCCGCGCCCTGGAGGCCGCAAGCGACCCCCGTGCCGGGCTCCAGCGGCGCGTCGACGCCCAGCAGGAGATCTTCCGCATACTCCAGTGGCTGTGGGACGCGGCGGCCGGCCCGGTCCTGGACCGGCTCGGGTACCGGCGCACACCGGGCGACGGGGAACCGTGGCCGCGAGTCTGGTGGGTGCCCACCGGCCCCCTCGCCATGCTGCCGATCCATGCCGCCGGATACCACCGCGAGCCGCCGGGCAAGCGGGGGCGCCGCACGGTCATGGACCGGGCGGTGTCGTCGTACACGCCGACCCTGCGGGCTCTCGGCTACGCCAGGGAGCGCGAGGCCGCCGCCCCCGCGATCGACCGCATGCTGATCGTGGCCATGCCCGCCACGCCCGGCGCGGGGCGCCTCCCGCACGTCGCGCAGGAGGTGGACCGCCTGCGCAGACGGTTCCCGGAGGCCGCCGTTCTCGTCAACGAGTCCACCGACCCCGCGGTCGTGACCGAGGACACGCCCACCAGGGCGCGGGTCCTGGACCGCCTGCCCGAGTACTCCATCGCGCACTTCGCCTGCCATGGCAGCAGCGACGCCGCGGACCCCTCGCGGAGCATGCTCCACCTGCACGACCACCAGACCGCCCCGCTGACCGTCGCCAGCCTCGGGCCGGTCCGGCTGGAGAACGCGCGCCTGGCCTACCTGTCGGCCTGCCGGACGGCCTACAACGCGGCGCCGGAGCTCGCCGACGAGTCCATTCACCTCACGTCGGCGTTCCAGCTCGCGGGCTACCCGCACGTGGTCGGCACGCTCTGGGAGGTCGACGACCAGGTGGCCACCGAGATCGCGGACGCCTTCTACGCGAACCTGGACACGGGCCGGGGGATCGACACCGCGCGAGCGGCCCGAGCCGTCCACGATGCCGTGCGCCAGGTCCGGGACCGGCTGCCCGGCGCCCCCTCCCTGTGGGCCGCCCACATCCACGCCGGCGCCTGACTTCCTCCGAAGGCGGCCGCCGTCGAACGGTGACAGGCGCGGGCGGCTAAGGTCGGGGCCGCCTGGCGACTGAAGCGGAAAGGTGCTGTATGTCCCCCCGTCAGGAGCGGACGCTGTGGTGGGCCGCGCTTGCGGCGAGCGCCCTCCCCTCTGTGCTGGGACTACTGCTGGACGTCCTGAGCAGGGGCACCACGGCGGGGATGAGCTTCGGCTTCATGGGCTTTGCCGAGTGCCGGGGGTGGCGGCTGCGGATGGAGCTGGGACCCCTGCAGTGGCTGACGGGGATGCCGTTCCTCGTCGTCGGCCCCGCATTCGCGCTGTGGGCGCGCACGCGGTCGCGGGTGCCCGGGTGGACGGCGGTGACGCTCCTCGCGGTCGCCGGGCTCACGAAACCGCTCTTGGCCGCCTATGACCTGGCGGCCGGCGACGAGGGCTGCACCGCTCTGTGGAAGCCGCTCGTGCCCCGGACGCTCGGATGGGATTCCCTTGCCCTCGTCCCGGCCGCCCTGATCTACCTGACGGTGCGCCGCCGGGCCCGCTGGATCACGGCGTTCGCGCTGGCCGCGGCGCTGCTGCTCACCGTCGGCGGCGACCACGGACGCCGGGAGATCGCCGCGATCGGCCCGGAAGACTGCCCGTCCGGCGGCGTCCCCCTCCCGCAGGCCCAGGGAGCCGCGGGCATCGAGGCGATCGCGCGGATGCCGGTCAGGGAACGCGAACGCGCCTATCTGTGCATGGTGCGCGGCCACGACCACCCCGCCTACTCCCCGGCCAAGCCACTGCACGAGGACGTCGACGACGGCGAGCTCCTCTGGCGGGGACGACGCGTGTGCACGCGCATGGACTCGCAGGGCCGTCCCACCCCGGCCGCGCTGGACGAATGGAGGAGCCTGGGCGGACGCGCCCGTTTCGAGGCCGTGCTCGCCTACCTGTGCCCGGACGTGGCACTGCGCCAGGCCCGGACCGCCGCCGAGACACGCCGACGTCTGGAGCGCGAATACCAGAAAGAACAAGCCAAGGATGAGGCTTCCTGCCGCCGTTCCTTCCGTCGCGACCCGAGGGCCGTGCGGCAGAAGACGACCCTGGTCACCACCGGTGAGGGCGGCGGCTACTACATCGGCGACGGCCCCGCCCCCAGCGACCCGTTCGGCCGGGCGATCAAGGACGGCCTGATCGCGTCCAGCGGCTCGGCCGCCGCGGTGATGACCGGTGTGGAGAACGACGACTTCTGCGTCACCGTGCGCGCCTACCGCAAGGCCCCGCCGCTGGCGCTCAAAGGTTGGGACCGCGTCCAAGAAGTCGGCATCGACAGCCCACGCGGCACCGCCAAGCTCTACCTGCCGGCGGACACACCACCTAACCTGCCGCCGTTGACCGCCGCGGGCCCCGGCCCGTACCGCGTCCGCCTCCACGTCCGCAACCGCGACACCGCCTACCGCCCCGACGGCCCCCTGGAAACCCACCTGATCCAGGTCTTCCCCGGGAAATCGAAGAAGCCCACCACCCACAAAAACACCGAACCCCGCCGCTGATTCGATCTTGGTGCATGTGCGTTCTGGAACAGGCCTTCGGCAGTCGCCGACGTTGCGCTCGGCCGACGAGGCCAGACGGCCGACGTCGGCGCGCATCCGCGTTCCCGAACGCGGAGGGCGGTGCCGCGTGGCCCTCGCTCTCCATCCGGGCGGCGCAGGCAAGAGATAGACGTTATGGTTCTTGACCATGACCTTGGTGCGGCTTGCGCTCCAGAACTACCAGTGCTTCGCGCAACGGCAGGAGGTGGAGATCCGACCGATCACCGTGGTCTTCGGCAAGAACAATTCCGGCAAAAGCGCCCTGGTCCGCTCTCCGCTGGTCATCGCCACGGGTATGCACGGCCTCTCACCGGTGCCCTTGGATCTCGCCGAGCTGGGAGAGGACGCCCCGGACTTCATCGATCTCGTCCACAACCGGCTTGATCACGGAAGTGTCGGCATCGAGCTGGAGTTCAGGGAGCCGATCCGGTGCAGCTGGACCATCCAGAACGTCATCGAGTCGCAGACGCAGGTCGTCAGCCGCTGCCGTATCGACGTGCGCGGCGAGTCGGCCACCTTCACCTGGTCGGACGCCGACGACACGGATGAGTCCGAGGAGCGGCCGTACTACGTCTCCGGACCCGGGAAAGCCTCCGATGAGCCGATCGGGGTCAGGTTCTCCGGACTCATTCCCGAACACGACTTCGTTCGCGGCCGGGAAATCAAAGAAGCGTTCGGCGAGATTCGCCATCTCGGCCCGTTCCGCACTCGGCCGGCCCGCCTGGGGCGGCTGACGGCCAGGCGGCCCGCGCAGGACCAGTTCGGCAGCCGCACCGCGGAGATCTTGATCCATGACCACGTGCGAAGCCGGGGCCGGCTCATTGGGAAGATCAATGAGTATCTCGGCGACCACCTGCCTGACTGGAGGTTGGAGGTCATCCCGCGGTACGACGCCTACGCGGTCGGGTTGAAGTCCCTCAAGGCGCGAAACCTCTGGGTGTCCGCCGCGGACTCCGGCACCGGGGTGGCCCAGGTGCTTCCCATTCTCGTGCAACGGGCTCAGGACGAGCTCGACCGCCCCGCAGACGACATCCTGGAGATCGTTGAAGAGCCCGAGCTGCACATGCACCCCTCCGCCCAAGCGGCGCTCGCCGACCTGTACATCAGGGCCGTCCATAAAACCCGCGTACGGTTCCTGATCGAAACGCACAGCGAAACCTTTCTTCTCCGGCTGCGCCGCCGGGTGGCCGAAAAAAGGCTGCGTGCGGACGAACTCGCGCTCTACTACGTCGAAAGTGATGGTGAGGCGTCAACGGTGCAACGCGTCAACGTTGACGAAGCCGGCAACGTTTATGACTGGCCGGACGAAATCTTCGCGGAGAACTTCGAGGAGGTCCGGGCCATGACGGAGGCCCAGACGGAGCGCTTGGACACCGATGCGCGTTGAGTTGACGACTGCGGTGTTCGACGCCGATGAACACGTCGAGGATGTTCTTACGCTCCTGAAGCGCTTTGCTGCTGGACGCCATCGCTGGGTGGTCGAGCCGACGCAGGTCAAGGCCGTAGAGTCGTTCCTCGATCGGCATTACCCCACACTCGCGGCCAGTTACAAAGATTTAGCGCGGCAAAGCGCCCGGCAGCGCGCCTACAGCACGCCCGGCGCCCCGGCCCCCCTCCGCGTCTCCGCGGACGACTTCGCGGATTACATGGCGGATCTTGAACGTCCAGCGGTCGTCATGGTGGAGAACGACGCCTCGGACGGCGGCTTTATCAAGGCGATCGCATGCGTGTTCAAAGACGGGGTCATCGTCACCGCGATCGAAAATGAGTGGCTCGTCATCGATCACGGCGGCGGCACCGCGGACCTGTTCCGCCGCGCATCCGACAAGCATTCTCGGTTTCGGCGGGTCTCCCGGGTCGCCGTGGTGCTGGACAGTGATCGGCGGCTGCCCGGCGACCCGCCGGACAAACACGCCGACATCGAAAGACTCCGCGCGGACGGCATCAAGGTGCACGTACTGCGCCTGAGAGAGATCGAAAACTATATTCCAGACAAGGTCCTGCGTGAGTTGCCTCGGCAGGTCAAGCCTTTGCCCAAGGTGGCGGCCCTCGGCCGCCTCACCAAGGAGCAGCGTGGCCACTACGACATGAAGTCGGGGTTCAAGAACGGTGTCGTCCCGCCGGAGCAGCGGCCGTTGTACGACGGAGTACCGCAGGACGTCATCAACGACCTCGCTGACGGCTTCGGCCGCAAGGTGATCGAGACTTTCCTGGAGCACGCCGCCGAGCTGACCGAGGAGGACTTCCGCACCGATGTCGGGCCGGACGTCCCCGAAGAGCTGCGGGCCATGCTCGAGATGCTCCGCGAGATCGTATAAGGATGAAGCATGGCCGCCGACGAGTACAAGATCGATGTCAAGCCGGAGGTCCTGCTCATGGAGCAGGTCCTCGGCCCCCTCGCCGACGGTGAGCTCAGGGTGCCCAGGTTCCAGCGGCCGTTCGTCTGGCGCCCCGAGCAGATCTTGGACCTGTTCGACAGCATCGAACGCGGATACCCGATCGGGAGTCTGCTGTTCTGGGAGACCTCCGAGGAGCTGGCCTCCCTGGACCGCATCGGCGATCTTCCGGTGCCGGAGCCTAGCCCTGGCAGGGCCGTGGCCTACGTGCTCGACGGCCACCAGCGCCTGTCCACGCTTTACGCGACCTTGCGCCGTCCGGCGGACGCCAGGCGCACCACAGCGCAGAAGGACTGGATGTGGTGGCCCTTCAGGGTCCTCGGCACCGGCGCCGAGGAAGGGCCCAGCCGGTACCGGCACTGGAAGCAGGCCGAGCCGCCGCCGCCGTACTACCTGCCGCTGCGGTCGGTTCTGCGCACCCGCGACTTTCTCGCCTTTGCGCGCGACCTGGAGGAACGCGCAACACCGAACATGGATATCGACCGGTTGATCAATGAGGCGGAACTGGTCGCGCAACGCATCAGGCAGTACAAGATCGCCGTGGTCCGGTTGGTGGGTGGGGAACTCTCCGATGCGGTCGAGGTGTTCTCGCGTGTCAACAGCACCGGCCAGGCGATGCGCCCCGCCCAGATGGTGTCGGCGCTCACCTACCGAGAGAAAGGCCAGCAGACCCTCGCGGACAGGCTGGACGGAATGGTGGAGCAGATCGCCGATACCGGATTCGGCGAGGTCTCCTCCGACGCGGTGTTCCGGGCCGTCCTCGCGGTCACCGGCGAGGACAACGTGCAGGAGGCACGCTGGGACGTGCTCGCCAAGCGCGTCCAGCACAAGCTTCAGCAGGCCGTCGACGATACCGAAGAGGCGCTGGAACGCGCCGTCGAGTTCCTGCGCAGTGAGAACGTCGGCGTACCGCTCGCCCGTCTGATCCCCTACGACGCGCAGTTGATGCTGCTCACCACCTTCTTCCATCACTGCCCCGAGCCGGATCGGCACCAGATGGAGGAACTCGCGCGGTGGTTCTGGGTCACGTCGTGGTCGGGGCACTTCGCGGGAGCCAACTCGACCCAGATCAAGCAGGCCATCCAGCAGATGAGAAGGTTCGCCCACGGGGCGGAATCGGTCACTCCGGATGAGGAGCGCGCCCGCCCTTTCCCCGACCGCTTCGACCTGCGCAGTGCCCGTGTACGGGCGTTCATCATCTGGGAGCTGCAGGAGTTCCCCGAACGGCTGACGGCGGACGGGGAGAAGGTCAACCCCGTGGACATCCTGGCGCGGGGGGCCACATCGGCTTACCGGCATGTGGTGATCAAAGCCGGGCTGGCCGCCGCGTCCAGCCCGGCCAACCGGCTGATCATGCCGACCAGGCCGCGCATCTCGCTGCGGAACACGCTGCTCCAGCTCCCCGAGCACCTGCGCGGCGCAGTGCTGGCCAGCCATGGCATACCTGAGGAGGCGTGGGCCAAGCTCGCCCAGGGGGACGACGAAGGCTTCATCGCCGAACGCCGGGCCGCGCTCGCCGAGCGCGAGCGAAACTTCATGGCGAGGTTCGGTCTTTCCGCCGACACGGCCGAAGGCGAAACCGACATCGACACCGAGTAGCTCGGGCCGCGCCTCCGCGCCGGTGAACAGCGGCGAGCCGTTGAAGACGATGGCGATGCGGCAGCCGTCCCGGTCCACCGGCCGCATCTTCGAGATCATGTGCTGGAGGAACAGGAGCGAACCGTCGGAAGAGCGGGGGAGCCCGGCGCCGAAGCGGCCGTTGAACCCCAAATTCTCGTGCTCCCACTCGACCTCGCTCTTGTACTTCTTCCAATCCACTCCGAACGGCGGGTTGGCGAGCATGTAGTGGAAGGTCATGCCCTTGTGGCCGTCGTTGGTGAACGAATTGCCATGGACGATGTTGTCCGGGTCCTGATCTTTGATCATCAGGTCGGAGCGGCAGATCGCCCAGGACTCGGGGTTGAGCTCCTGCCCGTACACCTTCACGTTCGCGAACTTGTTGTGCTCGCGGATGTACTCTTCGGCAATGCTGAGCATCCCGCCCGTCCCGCAGGCCGGGTCCAGGATCTCGCGGACGGTGCCCGGCTGCGACAGGACATCATGATCGGGTGCCAGCAGGAAGTTCACCATCAGCTTGATGACCTCGCGCGGGGTGAAGTGCTCACCGGCCGTCTCGTTGGACGCTTCGGCGAACTTCCGGATCAAGTCTTCAAAGACGTAGCCCATCAGGTGGTTGTCCACCACCTCCGGCCGCAGGTCCAGGTCTGCGAAGCGTCCGACGACCAGGTAGAGCAGGTTCGCGCCGTCAAGCTTCTTGATCTGCTGGGCGAACTCGTACTTCTCCAGCACCTCGCGGGCGTTGGGGGAGAACGCTCCGATGTAGGCCTGCAGGTGCTTGGCGCACTGCGACGGGTCGCCGGCGATCTGCTTCAGCGTGTACTTGCTGGTGTTGTAGAACCGGTGGCCCGAAGCCCTGCGGAGGAAGCGTTCCAGGTCAATGTCCTGGTTCCTGCGCTGCTCGTAGGTCTCTCTGACTTGCTCGCGGGTCGGCTCAAGGACGCACTCCAAGCGTCGCAGCACGGTGAACGGCAAGATGACCTTGCCGTACTCGGACTGTTTGTAGTCGCCGCGCAGCAGGTCCGCGACGGACCAGGCTCGGTTGGTCAGCTCCGAGAACTTGGCGGTGTCCAACGGGTTCCTTCCGGTTCCGTGGGGCGGGTGAGTCAATGCTTGCGCTTCGCGGGGGCGTGCGCGCGGGGTTTGCCAGGGTCATGACCCGGCGGGGCGAGCGCTCCGGCGGTGAGGCCGGTGGTCAGCTCGCGTGCGGTCTCCTCGGCCAGGCGGCCCGCGATCTCGGCCGCTCGCCTCAGCGCGGCGATTCGTTTGAAAGCCCTCCCGTACGCGCGTTGTTCGTCCAGTGGCATGAGTGGGACGCGCAACCTGCGGGGTTGGATGCGAATGATCGATGTTCCGGTCGCGGCTCCGTGCACGTTCTCTTCGGCCGACAGGAACCCGGCGAGGAACCAGGGGTCCAGCCGTGACGGGTCCGGACGGAACAACAGCACGTGCGGGCCGAGCATGCTTCCGGCCTCCTCCGGGCCGACGACGCGGGCGCGCACCCCGCCGCCGATGGTCTCCGGAAGCAGGACGTCCCCTTCCTCCAGGAGGACCGGCGACAGGAAGTTGTAGTCGGCCTGGTTCTTGGACGGGGCGCCGCCGTTCGTGACGTCCTGTGCCGACATCACCCGCGCTCCGCTGCCGTCCGCGGGCTCGCCCGTCTTCTGCGACCCGGTGACCGCGCGTTCCATCGCCAGGGCGTTGCCGCGCAGCAGGTCTCCGACGGTCACCGTCCGCCACGTCACCGGTTCGTCTCCGGCCGGGGGCCAGTCCGTGTCGTCGCTCGCGAGCAGGGCTTCCGCGGCTCGGCGCAGCTCCGCGCGCCGCCGGTTCACCGTCGCCGCGAAGTCGCCGGGCGTGACGACCGGTGCCACCGCGCGGACATGCCGGACGGGGGTCAGATCCATCTCTGCGCGCATCAGGTCGAGCACGGGCACGGTCCGGGCGACCCCCGGTACCGGCTCGAAGTCGTCCGGGGCGGCGGCGAACGAACGCCATGCGTCAAGCACCGCGGCCCGTACGGCGTCCCAGCCGTCCGCTTGCGAAGCGTCCACGAACAGGACGGGGTCTGCCGCCGGGCGAGCCGGGTCCGGGCGCCGCAGCACCCACAGGTGCAACCCCACGTTGAATGGGGGAGCCGCACCGGGCGCCAGTGAGATGACGGCTCGTATTGCGCCGTTGCGCGCCAGTTCCGCCCGGATGCGCCGCCCGGAGGGACGCTCGGCCACTCCGGGCGGCATCAGCATCACCGCGATGCCGTCCGGCTTCAGGTGCGCGAGGCAGTGCTGCACCCACGCCAGTTCCGATTCCAGCTTCGGCGGGAGACCGTAGACCCATCGCGGGTCGTAGGAGAGCTCGTCGTGGCCCCATGACCGGTCGGCGAAGGGCGGGTTGCACAACACGGCGTCGACGGCGAGCCCCGGGAAGGCGTCGTCGCGCAGGCTGTCGCCGGTCCGGATCGTCGTGGCGGCGTCCGGGGCGAGGACGCCGAGCCGGGCCGCGGCCAGGTCCGCCCGTTCGGCCACGACGTCCTGACCGAAGAGGCGGGTTGCTCCGCGCTGTGCGGCCGCGGCCAGGAGCCCGCCTGCGCCGCACGCCGGGTCCAGCACCTGTGGCGGGACGCCGTCCGGCAGTAGATCGGTCATCAGCTCGATCACGGGCTGCGGGGTGGCGTACGAGCCCCGGACCGTCGTGTCCGGTGCGAGCCGTCCGCCGATCAGTTCGACCGTGGGCAGGGCGCCTTCCTCGCGGACACACGTCACGACCTTCCGCAACAGCGCCGCGTCATCCGGGCCGAACTCAAATTCGGCGACCGTCGGCACCGCTTCGGCGAACGGCTCGGCGACCTTGTCCAGCTCATGGAAGAGTGCGGCGTCGGGCAGCTCGGCCAGCTCGCCGACCGCCTCCGGCGCCATGCGGGACAGCGCGATCACGATCGGATACAGCGCGTTGAGCGGCGTGCCCGCCTGCCGATTGCGCAGCTCGGTCGCGAGTTCGTCCTTGGCGGAGGGCTCGGGCAGCTGTCCGCGCGCCGCCAGCCACGCTTCGACCTCGGCGCGGTCATAGGTGGGGCTGCTCTCGGTGCCGCCACTCGGGCGCGGGAAGTCCGCGTGGCGGCGGCGCCAGTTGCTGACCGTCGCGCGGGTGACCCCGGCGAGCCGGGAGATCTCGGCGGCGGTGAGTTGCTCGGTCTGCTGCGGCATCGGGCTTCCTGTGGGAGCTGCTCTGGCGGGAGTGGGCCCTACTGTACACACTCCCCCCGGCCAAGTGAACCGTTTGACTGTGCTTTCAGTTCATGGTCTTATGTGTCCTGCTTTCGCTGAGGTCCACGCGAGGAGTGATGGATGACCGGTTGGGTGGCGATCGACTTCGAGACGGCGAACGCGTTCCCCGGCAGCGTGTGCGCCGTTGGGCTCGTCCGCGTGGCGGACGGAAAAATCATCGGCGAGTGGTCATCGCTGATCCGGCCGCCGCAGGGGTACGACTACTTCGACCCGTGGAACGTGGGAATCCACGGCATCACCGCCGCCGACGTCGCCGACGCCCCGGGGTGGGAGCCGACGTTGAAACAGATCATGGCGTTCGCCGACGGCGATCCGTTCGTCGCGCACTACGCACCGGCCGACACCCGGTTCCTCGCCAGAGCCTGCGAGGTGAGCGGTATTGACATCCCCGATCTGCGGTTCGCATGCAGTGCGGTGCTCGCGCGTCAGGTGTGGCCGGAGTTGCTGTCCTACAAGCTGCCGGTCGTCGCCGACCACCTCGGTATCGACCTGGACCACCACAACGTGCTGTCCGACGCCCGCGCGGCGGCACAGATCGTGCTCGCCGCGCAGTACCGGCACGGGGCGCCCACGCTGGAGGAACTGCTGGACGCCTACAAGATCCAGATGGGGGAGTTCCGGGCAGGACAGCGCACGGGGTGCCGCCACCGGGGGAGCTGGCGGCGTGCACCGTTTCCGGAGGCCGATCCCAACGCCGACCCGGACAACCCGTTCTACGGCCTGACCGTCTGCTTCACCGGAAGCCCGGGGATGACCAAGCGCCAGGCAAGCGAGCGGCTCGCAGCACTCGGCGCAAAGCCCGTCGTCAACATTAGCAAGGCCGTCGATCTGCTCGTGGTGGGCGAAGTCGATCCCAGCTGGCTCGCCCCCGGCGCCACGATGACCGGCAAGCTCGCCAAGGCCCAGGAATACCGGGAGCAGGGCTGCGACATAGAGATCATCGACGCGGGGCAGTTCCTGGAGCGCCTCTCCGCCGCCGAGGGGTGAAGGGCGAAGATCAACATGTCGTGACCGGACCTGTTCGCGCCGACGCCATTGCAGGCGGCGGTCCACTGCTCCGTCAGGAAGCGCGCGCCGAGTCCGACACGATCGACGCCCGATGGCGCCACGTGGCACGGGAAGCGTCCGGGAATCGCATGTTCTCCCGCACCTCCTTGTCTTCCGTTGCCAGCGTATATCGCCCGTTTCGGCCGGACGCCGGTTGGAAGAAGCTCACTTCTGCGGAGGGTGGTCTCTGGTGGGGGAGTGGGCGGCGAGGTAGGCCCGGTACTGGAGTGCCAGGGTCTCCAGGGGGAGTCGGGGCCAGCGGGTCAGGGCGCCGGTGTGGCGGTCGATGACGAGGAGAAAGCCGTTCGCGTCCGGGCCGTGGGCGGGCCACGCCACGTATCCGTACTCGAACTCGCGGATCTCGATGGGGACCGGGTGGCGGTCCCGGGACAGGCAGGCGTCGGCCCTCCGCCAGGCTTCCGCGCGGTCGACGACGATGGGGCGGGAGCCGTGGACGGCCATCACCTGGGCGACGCGGTGAAGGGTCGGGCACTCGGGGGTGCGGTAGGCCCGGCAGACCTGGCGGCCGGACGGGTCGGTCTGCGGGCGGTGGGCCTCCAGGACGGCGATCAGCGCGGTTGCGCAGCCCAGCACCAGGGGGCGTGCGTTGCGCAGGAGGTGTCGGCTGTGCGGGGCCAGGTGCCCGACGAGATGGGTGACGGCCGCGTTGATGGCGTCGGGGTCGGCGCGCAGAGCGGTGGAGACGCAGGCGTGCACGCGCTGCTGTACCCATTCATGGAGGGCGTGCTGTGCGGCGGTCATGCCGGGAGCCCTCTGGTGAAGACGGCCGTCACGGTGCGGCCCTGGTCGTTGCCGTGCCAGCCCCAGCTGGTGGCGGTGAGCGCCACGGTGCGCAGGCCGCGGCCGGTCTCGTCGAGCTCGCCGGCGTCCCGCGCGGTCGGCTCGCCGGGGCCGCCCTGGTCGGAGACGGACACCGCGATGCGGTCTCGTGGACAGGACCTCGACGGTGAACGAGCCCCCGCACTGCCCGGACTTGGTGTGGCGGAGCGCGTTCACCACGATCTCGTCCACGGCGAGGATCACGTCGTCAAGGACTGGGCAGCCCGCCAGCAGGCAGGCCACGAACCGGCGGACGGCCCGCGCCTGCTCCAGCGCGGGGGATCGTCCGCCGCTGCTGCTGTTGAGCTTCCCTGATTAGGGGTGTCCGCTCCTGCTACAGGTCGTGTCGCCCGGCTCGGGCTCGGGCCAGAAAGGCGGCCCATGCCTGCGGACTGAAGATGAGATGACCGGAGTCGGGGGCCTTGCTGTCGCGCACTCCGATGCCGGCCGCGAGGTTGGCGACCTCGACGCAGTTACCACCGGCGCCGTTGCTTCTGGAGCTCTTGCGCCACGTGGCGCGGGAAGCGTCCGGGAATCGCATGTTCTCCCGCTCCTCCTTGCCTTCCAATGCCAGGTGGTTACGACATCTCGTCGGCTGCGCGGGCGATGAGCGCCTGGGAGTCGCTGGGGCACAGGGCCGCCGCGCGCAAGTGGTCGAATGCCAGCGTATATCGCTCGATCTCGTGTGGCTTCTCCAGATAGAGGCCGCCTGTCTGCATCTCCATGTAGACCACCTTGGAATCGGACGGCTCCGGAAAGCCGAGGATGGAGAAGGACCCGCTCATCGCGGGATGCGCCCCGGCTCCGAACGGGAGTACCTGGAGGGTGACGTTCGGCAGCTTCGCCACGTCGGATAGGTGAGCCAGCTGAGCCCGCATGACCTGGGCGCCCCCGACCTGACGGCGGATGACGGCTTCATTGAGTACGACCCAGCATTTGGGCGCGGTAGGGGCCGTGAGGCGTTCGGTGCGCGCCATGCGGACCTCGACGAGCTTATTGATCTCGTCTTCGTCATCGAGAAGGAACGCCTGGAAGATCGCGCGGGCGTAGTCGGCGGTTTGGAGCAGGCCGGGGACATGTTCCGAGTCGTATTGGTCTATGGCCACGGCTTCGGACTCCAGCCCGACATAGACCTCGAACCACGTGGGAATGACTTCCCCGTAGCTGTGCCACCAGCCCTTCTGCCTGGCTTCGCGGGCCAGCACGAGCAGGACCTCACGCGCCTCCCCTTCGACGCCGTACACGTTGAGCAGGTGCTTGACGTCGCGCGGAAGGACGCTGACACGAGCGTTCTCGATGCGGCTGACCTTAGCGGTAGACCATTCCAGCCTTTCGGCTACCTCTTCGAGGGTGAGACCTGCTGCCTCTCGGTGTTTGCGCAGCTCACCGGCCAGGCGGCGGCGCTTCACGGTGGGGGCGCTCCTCGTGACCATGGACACCAGCCTTGTGATCAGTAGTTTGCATCTGTAATTTTCCGATGCGAAGTGCGATCGGCAAGTTACAGTCTGCCACTGTCGCTGGGCGTGCGCAGCCGAAACGCAAACGGCCCCGGGCCGGTGCCAGCACCACCGCGTCCCAGGGCCTCAGCTCGACTGGAAGGAGTCGAACCTGTGAGCAATGTACCGAATCGCTCTCCATCCGATCCGGCCGGAGGCATGTGGCGGCACGGGCGAGGCGGACTGACCGGTGAGCGGCTGAGGGTGCTTACCGAACTCATGATCGACCTGCGTGGCCTGGGGCGCGGTTCGTCCCTGCTCGCACCCGCCACCGGGGAAGGGCTGCTGTTCGTGCCGCTGCCGCGGACGGGTCGGCGGATGCCGGTGCTCGGGCTGCAGGACGGCCGGGGACGGTGGTCGTACCTGTGGGACGGGGGTTACTGCGCCGACGCCGACGGCACGATGCGGGCCGCGCACCAGATCGCGGCGGTGCGGTGGTGATCGAGTGGGGGCACATGGTGACCGGCCACGTAGGCGGCACTGCGGGGGTGGACGTGCGGGAGGTGCGCCGGTTCGTCCGCGAGGCGCTCGACACCGAGGGCGGCGCATTCGACCTCGATGACATCGACCTCATGACAGTGGAGATCGCCACCAACGCCGCCCGGCACAGCGCAAGCGGCCGGAAGGATGGCGGGGTGCGGGTGACCGTGCTGTGGACACCCGACCTTGCACGGGTGGAGATCCAGGACGACGGCGACTCCGAAACACTGCCCCAGATGAGCCACAGCGACGAGTGGGGTGAGTCCGGCCGCGGCCTTCTGCTGGTGAACGAGCTGGCCCACGCCTGGGGCGTCAGGGTTGGCGACGACGAACGGCGAAGGGTCACGGTCTGGTTCGAGGCGAAGGGGTGACCCCATCAAGAACGAGGAGAAGTGACTGACCGGGCCTGAGCGTTCGCGGTGCCCCCGTCGATCTGTTGTAGGTAGTCGAGGAGGGCACCGAACGCGAAGGCGTCCGGATAGCCGGGGCCGCTGACAGCGGATCGGTATTCGTGATTCCAAGGCGCCCGGTGGCCCCGTGCTTGAGTTGAGCCGGTCGCAGTGGGCCGCTTTCTCGTCGGTCCTCCGGGACGCGACGGGAGCGTGATTGCGGCCGACGGGTCGGCGGGGCGTTGGTGGTGGGGTGCGCCCGCCCGGGGCGGACGGGCGCACCTGATGTGGGGTTAGGAGCGGAGGACGAAGGGGTCGGCGGTCGGTTCTTCGCTGGTGTTGATCCAGACGCTCTTGAGGCGGGTGTACTCCTTGATCGCTTCGGTGCCGTGCTCGACGCCCATGCCGCTGGCGCCGAAGCCTTCGCGGGGGGACATCGGCGACATGGCGCGGTAGGTGTTGACCCAGACGGTGCCCGCGTCGAGCCGCTGGGCCATGCGGTGGGCGCGGGCCAAGTCGCGCGTCCACACCCCGGCGGCCAGGCCGAAGTCGGTGTCGTTGGCCAGGCCGACGACCTCGTCCTCGGTGGCGAACGGCATCACCGTCACCACCGGGCCGAAGATCTCCTCCCGGCAGATGCGCATGTCGTTGCGGGTGTCGACGAAGACGGTCGGCTCGAAGAAGAAGCCGCCGCCGGGCACGTCGGGGCGGCGGCCCCCGTACAGGACGGTGCCGCCGTCCTGCTGCCCGATCCGCACGTACTCCTCCACCTTGGCGAGCTGCCCGGCGGTGGCCAGCGGCCCCAGCTCGGTCTCCGGATCGAGGGGGTCGCCGATCCGGATGGTCGCGGCCCGGTCGGCGACCCGCTTGAGCACCTCGTCGTAGACGTCGCGGTGCACGAAGACGCGGCTGCCGGCCACGCAGGTCTGGCCCGCCGCGGCGAAGATCCCGGCGACGATGCCCATGGACGCGCTCTCCAGGTCGGCGTCGGGGAACACGATGTTGGGCGACTTGCCGCCGAGCTCCAGGGTGGTCTTGACGAACCGGCCCGCGCAGCTGCGGGCGATGGCGGCGCCCGTGGCGCTGCTGCCGGTGAAGCTGACCTTGGCGACCAGCGGGTGCTCCACCAGCGGGACGCCGGCGCCCGGGCCGTCGCCGGTGACCACGTTGACCACGCCGGGCGGGAACCCGGCCTCCTCGAACAGCGGCACCAGGGCCAGCAGGGACGCCGAGGTGTGCTCGGACGGCTTGATGACGATCGTGTTCCCGCTGACCAGGGCCGGCGCCAGCTTGGTCGTGGTCAGCAGCAGCGGGGAGTTCCACGGCGTGATCGCGCCGACGACGCCGACGGGCTCGCGCAGCGTGTAGTTGAGGATGGCGCGCTGGTTGGACGGGATGACGTCGCCGTGGATCTTGTCGGCCAGGCCGGCGTAGTAGAAGTAGTACTCCGGCAGCGCGGTGAGCTGGGCGCGCATCTCGCGCAGCAGCTTGCCGTTGTCGAGGGTCTCCTGCCGGGCCAGGTGGTCGGCGTTCTCGGCGATGAGGTCGCCGAGCCGGCGCAGCAGCCGGCCGCGCCGGGTCTGGGTGAGGTCCCGCCAGGACGGCGCCTCGAACGCGGCGCGGGCGGCGCGCACCGCCCGGTCGACGTCGGCGGCGCCGCCGCGGGCCGCCTCGTACCAGGGCTGCCCGGTGGCGGGGTTGACGCTGGGGAAGTACTCGCCGTCCGCGGGCGGGACCCACTCGCCGGCGATGTAGTGGTCATGACGCGTGAGGGCTCGGACGTTCACCGTCGACGCTCCTTGTGTGTTCGAGGATGAGGGCGGCCAGTTCGCCGGGGGCCTGCAGCGGCAGCAGGTGCCGGACGCCCGGGACGACGACCGCGCGGGCGCCGGGGACGGCTGCGGCGATCTTCCGGCTCATCTCCGGGGTGGAGCCCGGATCGTCGGACCCGGTGACGGCCAGGGTGGGCGCGGTGATGCCGCCCAGCCTCGGCCACAGGTCCCGGTCGGCGGTGCAGAAGATCTCGTAGCAGCGCGCGTAGGAGTCCCGGTCGGTGGCCAGCAACGTCTGCAGGATTTCCTCGGCCAGCTCCGGTTCGGCCTTCCGCCAGGCGTCGTCGAACCAGCGGTCCACGGCGGCGCGGGCGGTGGCGGCGGGGTCGCGGCGGGTCAGCTCCAGCCGGGCCCGGACCGCCGCGGCCTGCTCGGGCGTCCGGTCGGCCACGGCGCTGACCAGCGTCAGCGACCGCACCGACGCGGGGGAGCGCAGCGCCAGTTCCTGGGCGACGAGGGCGCCCAGGGAGAACCCGACGACGTGCGACGGGCCGGGCAGCGCTCCGGCGACGGCGGCGGCCAGGCCGGGCAGGTCGGTACCGGGCGGGACCGGCGCCGACCCGCCGTGACCGGGCAGGTCCAGCAGGGTGACGCGGTGCCGGGCGGCGAGCGCGGGCACGCACCGCCGCCACATGGCACGATCCAACCCGACGCCGTGCAGGAGCACGACGTCGGTGCCGATCCCGGTCCGCTTGGCCGCGATCATTGTTCCGTGGACAGCGGGGCCAGTCGGGCCTGCGGACGGCCCTGCGCGGCGGCCGCCAGCCCGATGACGATTTCGCCGGCGCGCGGGGCGTCCGGCACCCGCGCCTCGACCGTCTGGTGGTGCGACCTGGTCGTGGCGTCGGTGACGTGCTTGAGCGGGATGTCGAACACGGTCCCGGCGCCGGCGCGCTTCTCCACGGCCGGCAGCAGCGTGGTGGCGTCGGCCGCCTTGCGGAAGTGGTCGCCGAACTTCAGCGTGTGGATGAGCGCGGAGCCGTGCTCGATCTCGCCGTCCAGCCCCACGATGGCCGCCTTGCCGTACGCCTCGACCGGCGCGCCGAGCGCCTCGACGACGCGCGGCGCGAGCAGCTCGCCGAGACGGGGCGCGACGTCGTCGATGACCGGCGCGAGGTCGCGCACGAAGCCCTGCCCGGCCCACGGGTTGTCGATGACGGCCAGCACCACGGCGACCCGGGCGGCCGGCGAGACCGGTTCGCCGCCCTCGGTCAGGACCTCTTCCACCGTGGTGACGATCTTGCGGACGTTCAACGTGCGTACTCCACATCCTTGAGGGTGACCCGGGGGTCGGTGCGGCGGTCGCCGATGCGCGCGTTGGGGCGCGGTCCGGCGGCCGCCGCGGCGACGACCACGATCTCGCCGGGCCGGGGCGCGTCGGGGACGCGCACCTGAACGGTCTGGTAGTGCGAGCGGGTGGCGTTTTCGGTCTTGTGCCACACCGGGACCGCCAGCGAGGCCCCGGCCGGGGCGCGGTCGTCGGCGAACGCGATGATCGAGGTGCCGTCGACCAGTTCGCGGAAGATGTTGCCGAAGTAGGGCGTGTGGATGAGGGCGGCGCCGTGCTCGATCTCGCCGTCCAGTCCCACGATGGCGCCCTTGCCGAAGGACTCGACCCGTTCCGGGCCGCCGAGCGCGCCGGTCAGCCGGCGGGTCAGCTCGGCCGCCAGCACCGGTGCCAGCGCGGCGGCCTCGGCGGCGAGGTCGGGCAGCACACCGCGTCCGGCCCACGGGTTGGCGACGACCGCGGCGGCGGCGACCCGGCGCACCGGGACGCGCACCGGCCGGCCCACCTCGATGAGGATCTCGTCGGTGGTGGTGACGAACTTGCGGACCGGTGGCGCCGTCATGCCGGCGAACCCGAGGTGAACTGCGGCATGACCTTCTCGGCGAACAGTTCGAGGCTGCGCATGGCGTGCTCGTGCTTGAGCCCGGGGTGGGTCGTCCACAGCAGCAGGTGCTCCAGGTTCAGCTCGCTGCGCAGCTCGTGGATCTTCTCGGCGACGTACTCGGGGGTGCCGACGAGCAGGTTGCGGGGGTGCAGGAAGTCGAAGGACAGCTTGTGCTCGTCGGTCAGCTCCTCGCCGGCCTCCATCAGGTTGCCCAGGCCGCGCCAGTGCGTGATCCACCGGTAGGAGGTGAGCAGGGCCTCCTCGAACTCGGCGCGCGCCTGCTCCATGGTGTCGGCGACGTAGACGTCGCGGACCAGGCCGATGCCCTCGCCGAGGGCGTACTCGCGGCCGGACGCCGCGCTGGCGGTGGCCCGGTACAGCTCGAAGCGCTCCTTGAGGGCCGACACCGGCGGCAGCCAGAACAGCCCCTGGATCTGCCGGCTCGCCGCCCACTTGATGGACCGCGGGGTGTCGATGACCTGCCACAGCGGCGGGTGCGGCCGCTGCAGTGTGCGCGGCACCACCGCCATCTTGGTGATGACACCGTCGGCGGTGAAGTCGTCGGTCGCCGGTGACATCGGGTGGTTCCACCGCACCCCTGGCGCGGGGAACTCGTAGAACTGGCCCTTGTGGTCGAAGAAGTCGCCCGACCACGCCTTGACCATGACATCCAGGGTCTCCTCGAACAGGGCGCGGTTGCGCTCCTGGTCGCGGGGGTCGGCGGCGGCGTTGAGGTTGAGCGCCTCCCGGCCGTACAGGCCGCGGCCGATGCCGACCTCGACCCGGCCGCCGGACAGCTGGTCGAGCATGGCCAGGTCCTCGGCGAGCCGCAGCGGGTGCCAGAACGTGATGATGTTGGCGGCCTGGCCGATGCGGATGCGTTCGGTGCGGGCGGCGATGTCGACGCCCATCAGCACCGGGTTCGGGGTGATCTCGAAGCCCTCGTGGCCGAAGTGGTGCTCGGTGTACCAGATCGACCAGAAGCCGGCCCGGTCGGCGGCCTGGGCGAACTCCCTGGCCTCCCGCATCGCCCGGTCGTAGGCGTCCACCCTGCCGGGGGCGCCGAGGGCATGGAAGATCGAGAATCGCATCAAGGCTCCTTTCCGTTCTCCGCGGAGGTGCCGGACGCACCGAGCACAGGGTCCGCCATGACCTCCCGTTCGCTGGCCCGGACGTGGTCGCGCATCGCCATCTCGGCGCCGAACCCGTCCTTCTCGCAGATGCGCTCCAGGATGATCCGGTGCTCGTGCAGCGATGCGCCGAGCCGTCCCGGGTGGCGCAGGGTGCTGACGACGAGCCGGTGGTATGCCAGCTGGTTCATCAGCAGCCGGTAGTGGTTCTGCAGCCGGGTGTTGTCGGCGCCCTGGACGATGACGCCGTGGAAGTCGTGCACCAGCCGCGCGTACTCGTCGGCGTCGCCGCGCGCCACCGCGAGCTCGGACTCGGCCACGTTCCGCCGCAGCTTGTCCAGCTCCGGCACCTGTCCGCGGCGCGCCAGCAGCCGGGCCCCCAGGCCCTCCAGCATCTCCTTGAGCTGGAACAGCTCGACGACCTCCCGCCGGGACGGCCGGCGCACGAAGGTGCCGACCCGGGACCGGATCTCCACCAGCCCCTCGACCTGGAGCTGCTTGAGCGCCTCGCGGATCGGGGTGCGGCTGGTCCCGTAGGTCTCGGCCAGCGTCACCTCCGACAGCGGGGCGCCCGGCGGATGGTCGCCGCGGATGATGGCGTCCCGCAGCTCCGCCAGGACCCGCGCCCGGACGCCGCCGGCGCCTCCGCCGGAGTTTGAACTCGCGGTGGGTTCTTGCATGGCAGAGACGCTAACCATCGTCCCCGTCGGACGTCAATGGACGATCCGATTTCCCTCCAACACCGCTGGTGAGCCCGATCAACAAGGAAATGTGGCGAGAGTATTGACCTACGTCACACCCCGGCCTACGGTCGTCTGCCATACAAGCTGCGAGGAAGGGAGCCTCTATGCAGCCACGGACGGACACCGCGCCGCACGGCAGACCGGGCGCGGTGTTCTGGATCTCGCTGGCGGTCTCCGCCGTCTTCGTCGGGTGGGGTGTGGCCGCCCCCGACACGCAGATGGACGCCATGAGCGCGGCGCTGAACGCCATCACCCGCAACTTCGGCTGGCTCTACCTGACCGTGCCGCTGGTACTGCTGGTGGCGCTGCTGATCCTGGCCTTCAGCAGGTACGGCCGCATCCGGCTGGGCGCCGACGACGAGCGCCCCGAGTTCCGCACCCACTCCTGGCTCGCCATGATCCTGTCCGCCGTCATGGGCATCGGGCTGGTGTCGTACGGCGTCGCCGAGCCGATCTCCCACTTCGGGACCCCGCCGCACCAGCTCGCCGGGCCGGGCACCCCCGAAGCGGCCGTGGTGGCGCTGCAGTACTCCTACTACGACTGGGGCGTGCACGCCTGGGCCATCTTCGCGGTGTTCGGGCTGGCCATCGCCTACTCGACGTACCGCAAGCGGCGCGGCGGGCTGGTCAGCTCGCTGTTCACACCGCTGCTGGGCGACCGGGTCAACGGCCCCGTCGGCAAGTCCATCGACATCTTCGCCGTCTTCGCGACGCTGTTCGGCACCACCACCTCGCTGGGGCTCGGCGCCCTGCAGATCGACAACGGGCTGGGCCGGCTGCTGGGCACCCCGTCCGGGACGGCGACCCAGATCGTCATCATCGTCGTCACCACGGTGCTGTTCACCGCGTCGGCGGTGTCGGGCGTGGGCCGCGGCATCCGGTTCCTCAGCGAGTCCAACCTCGTGCTGGCCGTGGCGCTGTTCCTCTTCGTGCTGTTCACCGGGGCCACGGCCTTCGTCATCAACCTGTTCCTGGAGTCCGTCGGCCGCTACGTCAACGACTTTCTGGCGATGAGCCTGCGCGGGCCGACGTTCGGCGACCTGGCCTGGATGCAGGGCTGGACCTACTTCATGATGGCGTGGTGGATCGCCTGGGGCGCCTTCGTCGGCGTCTTCCTGGCCCGCATCTCCCGGGGCCGGACGGTCCGGCAGTTCGTGCTGGCCGTGCTCGGCGTGCCCAGCCTGGCGTTCTTCGCCTGGTTCGCGGTGTTCGGCGGTTCGGCGATCGAGCTCGACATGCGGCACGGCGGCAACGTCGCCGAGGCCACCGCCGCCGACATCAACAGCGCGTTCTTCACCCTGCTCGAGGCGTTCCCGCTGCCCGCCCTCACCTCGGCGGTCGTCGTCCTGCTCGCGGTGCTGTTCTTCATCTCCGGGGCGGACGCCAACACCTTCGTGCTCGGCATGCTGACCTCGCGCGGCAGCCTGCGCCCCCGCCGCCCGGTACTGGTCGTCTGGGGTGCGGTCACCGGGGCGCTCGCGGTCATCCTGCTGCTGGCGGGCGGGCTGGAGGCGCTGCAGCAGACGGTCATCGTCTCCTCGGCGCCGTTCATCCTCATCATCGGCGGGCTGCTGGTGTCGCTGTGGAAGGACATCAAGGACGATCCGGCCGCCATCGCGCCGCAGGTGCCCGCCGTGCCGGCGCCGCGGGCGGAACCGGTTCTGGTGACCGAGACGGTGGAGAAGGGAGCGCGGTCGTGACCACCGGAGACGAGCTGAAGCGCAAGGTCCGCGACATCTGGCACGCGGCCTGGGACCTGGGGGAGGTGGCGGCGCTGGACGATCTGCTCGCCCCCGACTACCGCCGCTACGGCCGGACGTCGCCGGACGGGCAGACCCGGGAGGAGCTCAAGGCGTCCATCACCGCCTGCCGCCGCGCCTTCCCCGACCTGACCACGGTCATCGACGACATCGTGGGGGAGCCCGGCAGACTGGCCGTCCGATGGCACAGCGGCGGCACGCACACCGGGTCGATGCTCGGCGTGCCGCCCACCGGCCGGACGGTGGCGGTGTCCGGCGCGACCTTCGCGCGAGTGGTGGACGGTCTCATCGTCACCGAGCACGTCACCTGGGATCCCCGGGAACTGCTGGAGGCGCTCGGCATCATCACCGTCGGCGCGGGAACCCCGGCCGGCGCACGGACCATGGAGGAGGTGTGAACGCGGTGCTCACCGCCGTCGACCAGGAGCTGATCCGCAACGTGCACCGGAGGTTCGTCTCCGGGGTCACCATCGTCACCACCTGCCACGAGGGCGTCCCCCGCGGCCTGGCGGTCAACGCCTTCGCCAGCATCTCGCTGGACCCGCCGCTGATCCTGGTCTGCGTGCAGAAGACGTCCTCGACCTACCCGTCGCTGTTCGCCGAGCAGTACTTCGCCGTCAACATCCTCAGCCGCGATCAGCAGGCCCTGGTGCGCAAGTTCGCCACCAAGGACCCCGACAAGTTCGCCGGCGTGGCATGGCACCCGGGCGCGACGGGCGCCCCGGTCCTCGACGGGGTCAGCGCCCACCTGGAAGCGGAGATCACCGAACGGCTCCAGGCCAGCACGCACACCGCCTTCATCGGCAGGGTGGTCGAGGCCGGGTACTCCGACCGTCCGCCCATGGTCTACAGCGCGGGCCGCTTCTACGACGGCGGGCTTCTCCACGAACTCGCCTGACCCGCGAGCCCGCCCGCCCGCTCCCTCGCCTCCGCCGAGCGACCCCCGGCGGAGGCGAGTGCCGTGCCTTGGCGGATTCGCGTTGCGCGGCCCGGTCGGTGGCGTCGTCCGACACCCGGCGGACGTATTGGTTCCGGCCCGCGCGCCGGCAGTTGGGATGAGCGGCGGCGCGCGGGCCGGGGTCAGGGGGCGGGGCGTGTCTCGGTGAGGGTGCGGAAGGCCGTCAGCAGGACGTGCGCCAGGTTGTAGACGATCAGCCCCGGCGGGGCCGCGGCGGCCTGGGGCGGCGCGTTGACGATCGTCATCACCGGGGTGCCGGACTCCGCGGCGGCGGCGCGGACCCGGGCGATGCCCTCCTGGACGGCCGGTTCGGCGGCGCCGCCGGTCAGGCCCATCGCCACCGACAGGTCGGCGGGACCGACCATGATCGCGTCGACGCCGTCGACGGCGAGGATGGCGGAGGCGTTGTCGCAGGCCCGGGGGGTCTCGGCCATGACCACCACGAGCGTGCGGTCCGCGGTGTCCCGCAGGTGGCCGGGGATGCTCGCCGCCCCGAACCGGCCCGCCCGGCTGTAGGTGGCGAAACCCCGTTCGCCGAGCGGCGGGTAGTGCGCGGCGGCGACGGCGCGGCGGGCGTCCTCCGGGGTGTCCACGTGCGGGACGATGATGCCCGCCGCGCCGAGGTCGAGCACCCGCAGGACGAGACCGGGGTCGTCCTGCCCCACCCGGACCAGCACGGGCAGGCCGTGCGCCTGCGCCGCGGTCAGATGGTGCTGCAGCGCGACCAGGTCGGCCGGGCCGTGCTCGCAGTCGATCACCACGTAGTCCAGCCCGGCGACCCCGGCGAGTTCGACGAGGAACTCGCCGGGCATCCGCAGCAGGCCGCCGACCAGGGTCTCCCCGGCGCGCACCCGCCGTTTCACCGCGCCACCATTCCCGCGGACAGGTCGATGTCGGCCGCGCACAGGCCCGGCATCGACAGCATCGCCAGCAGCGCGGCCGCGACCTCCTCCTCGGTGACCATGCGGCCCAGCGCCGAGCGGGACACGAACGCCCGCTCGGCCTCCTCGTAGGACGTGCCGGTGCGCTCGGCCTCCAACCGGAAGTTGCGCTCCATCCGCGGGCCTGCGACCGGGCCGGGGGACAGCGAGTTGACGTGCACGCCCGCCGGTCCGACCTCGGTGGCCAGCGTGGTCGTCAACCCGATCACCGCCATCTTGGACGCGCAGTACGGGGTGCGCGCGGTGAGCGGGCGCTTGCCGCTGACCGACGCCACGTTCACCACGTCGCCCGCGCCCCGCTCCACCATTGGCGGCAGGAACGCCCGGCACATCAGGTAGACGCCGCGGACGTTGACGTCGAAGACCGCGTCCCACTCGGCGGGCTCGATCTCGGTCAGCGGCTTGACCGGCCCCGGCACGCCGGCGTTGTTGACCAGGATGGAGATCTCCTCGTCGGCCAGCTCGGCGGCCAGGGCCGCGACGTCGCGCGGGTCGGACACGTCGCAGGCGGCGGCCCGGCCCGGCGTCGCCAGCCCGGCCACGGCCGCCTCCGTCTTGGCCCGGTTCCGGCCCACCGCGATCACCCGGGCGCCGGCGCCGGCCAGGGCCCGGACCATCGCCAGGCCGAGGCCGTTGCCGCCGCCGGTCACCAGTGCGGTGCGCCCGGCGACCCGGTGCGCGGTCACGCGTACGCCTCGTCGCGCCACGGCAGGGACGCGTCGCCGAACCGGGCGGCGCGCACGTCGCCGGAGCGGGCGTGCCCCTCGAACAGCTCGACCCGCGAGGCGCGGCCGCACACCTCGCCGAGCCGGGCGCTCGCCGCCGGGTCGGTGACCTCCTGGTAGGTGACGGTCTTGAGGTACTTGCCGACCCACAGCCCGCCGGTGTACCGGGCCGCGCCGCGCGTCGGCAGCACGTGGTTGGTGCCGATGACCTTGTCGCCGTACGACACGCAGGTGCCCTCGCCGAGGAACAGCGCGCCGTAGTCGCGCATCGATTCCAGCGCCCGCCGGGGCTCGGCGGTGAGCACCTCGACGTGCTCGGCGGCGTAGCCGTCGGCGACCGCGAACGCCTCCTCCACCGAGTCCACGACGACCACCTCGCCGTGGTCGCGCCAGGCGGGCTCGGCGAAGTCGCGGGTCGGCATGCCCGGCAGCAGCCGCTCGACGTGTTCGATGACCTCCCGGCCGAGGTCGGCGGAGGTGGTGACCAGGATCGCGGGGGAGTCGGGGCCGTGCTCGGCCTGCGACAGCAGGTCCACCGCCACGGTGAACGGGTCGGCGGTCTCGTCGGCGATCACCAGGATCTCGGTGGGCCCGGCGAACAGGTCGATGCCGACCTCGCCGAACAGCTGCCGCTTGGCCTCGGCGACGTAGGCGTTGCCCGGCCCGGCGATCATGTTGACCCGGCCGATCGTCTCGGTGCCGACCGCCAGCGCCGCCACCGCCTGCACCCCGCCGAGCAGGTAGATCTCGTCCGCCCCGGCCAGGTGCATCGCGGCGATCGTGGCGGCCGGGACCTCGCCGCGGATCGGCGGCGTGCACGCGCTCACCCGCGGCACCCCGGCGACCTTGGCGGTCACGATCGTCATGTGCGCCGACGCCGTCAGCGGGTAGCGGCCGCCCGGCACGTACGCACCGGCCGCGGCGACGGGGATGTGCCGCTGCCCGAGCCGCACGCCCGGCAGCGTCTCGGCCTCGAAGTCGGTCAGCGAGTCGCGCTGCAGCCGCGCGAACCCGCGGACCTGCTCCTGCACGAACGTGATGTCCTCGATCACCTGGGCCGGGACGCCCGCGATGATCCGCTCGACCTCCTCGGGGGCGAGCCGGAACGACTCCGGCGACCAGTTGTCGAAGCGCTCGGAGTACTCGCGGACGGCGGCGTCGCCGCGTTCCCGCACGTCGGCGATGATCGCTTCGACGCGTTCGCGGACCTGGCCGAGGTCGTGCGCGACTTGTTCCTTGGGGACGGGCTTCTTCAGGATCTGGGGCACCGGTCGGCTCTCCTTCGTCGTCAGTTCTCGTTCAGCCACTCGTTCAGCAGGCCCGCCAGCACGCGCGGGCGTTCGATCGGCAGCAGGTGGCCGGCCCCGGGCAGGATGCGCAGCCGTCCCCGCCGGTCCGGCACGGCCTCGGCGATCCGGCGGTGGAAGGCCACCGGGCACAGGGCGTCGTCGCTGCCGCACACCGCCAGCACCCGGCACGATGCGGACGCCAGCACGCCGAACGCGTCGGTGCGGGTCGCCTGCGCCGCCAGCTGCGCGCGGAAGGTGTCCGGGCCGATGCGGCGGGCCATGCCCCAGAACCGGTCGTCGTGGCCGGGCTCGGCGAACATCGTCGGCAGGATGTCGTCGCGGACGACCGTCTCGAACCCGCCGGCGGCGGTGCGCTCGGCCATGGACCGCCAGCCGGCGAGCTGCCGCGGGGTCGGCGCGGCCGCGTTGGTGGAGATCGCGCAGAACGCCGTCACGCGCTCGGGGGCCAGGCGCAGCACCTCGAACCCGACGATCGCGCCGAGGCTCAGGCCGATCAGCGTGAACGGCCCGTCCACCGCGGCGAGCACCTGCTCGGCCATGCCGGTGACGCTCGGTGCGGTGATCTCGGCGTGCACGGCGTCCGGCAGCTCCACGCCGGACCACAGGTCCGCGTCGCAGAGCATGCCGGGCACCAGGACGGTCGGCGTCATCGCCGCGGCACCAGCGCGGCGGGGGCCAGGTAGCCGCCGTGGTCGAGGGCGACGCCCGCGTCGGCGGCCTGCCTGACGACCTCCTCGTCCCACTCCAGGCGGACGCGGCCCTCACCGCCGGTCACCACGACCGCGGAAGCCTCGGCGTCGCCGACGTTGCGGACGGTGCGCCACGCCCCCTCGGGGATCGACAGCATGTCCCACGGGCCGAGCCGCACCGACAGCTCCTCGCCGGGACCGTTCAGCGTGACCTCCCACTCGCCGTCCTTGACGATCAGCACCTGGGACCGGCCGTGCCGGTGCCGTGACACCCCCTGCCCGGGCAGCGCCCGCAGCCACGCGATCGAGTGGCCGTGCGGGTTGCCGATCAGCGGTTCCTGGAAGCGGTCCTCGGTGATGCCGTAACCCACCACCGCCGCGAGCCTGGCACCGCCGCCGGGCAGCGTGGAGTCGAGGAACGGCGCGTCGCTCCACACCAGGTCGTCGGGGGTGGCCACGCGCCCCCGCATCTCCTCGGCGCTGTAGGTGCGCAACGCGGCGATCTGCTCCGCCGTGATCGGCCGGACCAGCTGCGACTCGTCCGGAAGCGGGTCGCCGGCGACCGTGTCGACCAGTTCGCCCGCCGCCGTCAGGTACAGGCCGTGCTTCTCGGCCTCCTTCAGCACCGAGGGCGCCCAGATGATGCCGCCGGTGTCGTCCTCGCCGAGCGTGGTGAACAGCCAGCCGTCATCGGAACCCACGTTGGTGAAGCCGCGGAACACCCAGGTGGGGATCGAGGCGATGTCGCCCTCGCGCATCACCAGCTCCCCGTCCACCCCGTCGGTGCCCCAGCGCACCAGGAACTCGCCCCGGAAGCACAGGAACACCTCGGCGGTGAAGTGCAGGTGCATGCTGTTGGTCACGCCGTTGGGCATGGCGGCGGCACCGACGTTGAAGCCGTGCGGCTCGCGGAGGTTGATCACCTGGCCGGGGCTCTGGCTGACCCCCGGGCCGATCATCGCGTAGTTCTCCTTGCGGTCCGAACCGGGCGTCCGGCAGTCGATGAACGCCTGGTCGCAGGAGACGAAGTCGCTTCGCCGGATGGTGCGCCGGGCCAGCTCGGCCTGCTCCACCCGGACCGTGGGGATAGTGTTCATACGTATGCACAATACGGCAGTGTTACATCGGTCTGTCAACGAGGGCGTCGGTCTTCGCCTGGGAGCGGCCGTGAAAGACGTATGCTTACGTCGGTACGGCACAACATGTGGAGGCAGACCGGTGGGCATCACCAGCCGAGACGTCGCCCGCCTGGCGGGGGTCTCACAGCCCACCGTGTCGCGGGCGCTGCGGGGCGACCCGCGGATCTCCGCCGAGACGCGCCGCAAGGTCAAAGAGGCCGCCGAGGCGCTGAACTACGTCCCGAGCGAGGCCGGGCGCAGCCTGTCCACCCGCTCGACCAAGCGCGTCGGCGTGCTGGTCACCGACCTGACCAACCCGTTCTATCCGCATCTGGTCGCGCCCCTGCACGACGAGCTGGAGCGCCTGGGCTACCGGATGATGCTGTTCACCGAGCGGTCCGACGAGGTGATCGCCTCCGAACGGCTGCTGGACCGCTCGATCGACGGTGTGGTGCTCACCACTCCGACCCTCGACTCCGGCCTGCCCGCCGAACTGCACCGACGCCGGCTGCCGTTCGTCTACCTCAACCGGGAGAGCGGCACGCCCGCCGACGCCGCCGTGGTCGACAACCGGCACGGCGCCGGGCTGGTGGCCCGCGAGCTGGCCCGGCTCGGCCACGCCCGCGTCGCCGGGATCTTCGGCCCGGACGACACCAGCACCGGACGCGACCGCGAATACGGTTTCCGGCTGGCGCTCGCCGAGGTCGGCGTCGGGCTGCCGGAGGAGCGGGTGCGCCGCGGCCCGTTCGAGTACACCACCGGCCGCGACGCCCTGGCCGAGCTGCTGACCCTCGACCCCCGCCCCACCGCCGTCTTCTGCGGCAACGACGTGATCGCGCTGGGCGCCCTGGACGCGGCGCTGCAGGCCGGCGTCCGCGTCCCCGACGAGCTGACCGTGATCGGCTTCGACGACATCCCGATGGCGTCCTGGACCGCGTTCCAGCTCACCACCGTCCGCCACGACCTGCACGGCATGGCCCGCGCCGCCGCCCGCCTCCTGGTCGCCCGCATCACCAGCCCCGACGCCGACCTGGAACGCGTCGTCTACACCCCCGAGTTGATCCTCCGCCGCACCCACGCCCCCGCCCCCTCCTGAGAGCCCCGCCCCGGGCCCCGCCGCCCACACCGGCGGGGCCGTCGTCCTTGGTCGCTCCGGTCGCTGCACTGAGCGCGCCGGACGGTGAGCACCTGCTCCAAGGTTCGCGAGGACCGCAGGAACAGGCGTCCGCGAGGCGCCGCTCCGGGGCACACGGGGGTGCCTTCCCGTCAGGCGGGGACGTCGCTCTCTGGGGTCCCCGTTCATGTCGGCGGTGCCGCAGCTCTCGGCCCCGCTGAGTAGGGCGGGCGCTTCTGCGGTTCCGTCGCGCTGCTTCGAGCTGTGTCGGCCTGGACGTGTGCCTTGGTCATCAAGCCTGCTCCGGTGTCATCGTCCGGTCCCCGTTCACGTTGGCGGCGCTGTCGTGGTCTTTGGGCTGCCTGGTCGTGGGCGTGCTGGACGGCGAGCGCACCTGCCTCCAGGGGTTTGCGGGCTCTCTGGGTCCTGAGTCTTCCGGGAACAGGTGTCTGCGGGGTGCCGCTTCGGTTTCGGCGGTGTTTCCCGTCAGGCGGGAGTGTCGCCCTGCGGCCCGTGGAGCGCGGTTCGGTGGGCGTTCCGGGAGCGCTGGTCAGGGGGGCTCGTGGAATCGGGGCTTTGGCCGAGGTCTTCGGGGGCGGGTGTTCATGCGGCCCCGTCATGTCGCACCGGTATCGGCGGCTTCCGGTCAGGGCGGGGCGGGGCAGGCTGCCCCGGTATCAGCCTTGCCGCGTCCTCGGTCGGGCTTGCTTCGCTGTTCAGCTCTTCCGGGGCGGCGCGGGCGGGCGCGGTGGGCGGGGCAGGAGGTGGTCGTGAGGGATGGTGGGGCGGCTGGGTTTTCGGCCTGCGCAGGCCCGGGTTCGAGGTGTGGAGACGGCGCGCATACGGGTTCCGGCTTGTGTCCCGGTTGTCCGGTTCGCCCCTCGGCTAGGCGTGCATACGGATATTCGCACGGCGTGGATCGGGCATGCCGGGTGGCGCCTAGGGTGGGGATGAACAGGCCAAAAGTCGGGATCTTGAGGAAGAAAGTCCCTGGTGACGCCTTGATCCCCGGTTGTGAATACGCATACACTGCCGGACACCTCAGCCCCCCGCGCGATCCCCGCCGCAAAGGAGACCGCAGTGAAGCCGAACAGATGGAACGCGCCATGACCGCGGCCACGGCCGAGCAGCCGACGCGCCCCGAGAGGGTCCGGCGGGCCTCGGCCAAGGGAACCCGGCGATCAGGCCGGCGCCGCTGGCGCGACCTGGCGGTGCCCTACGCGCACCTGGCCCCCGCACTGATCGCGATCGTGCTCACCACGGTGTACCCGCTGGTGTCGGCGCTGGTGACCAGCTTCCGGCACTGGCGGCTGAACGAGACGCGCACGCCCGGGCGTTTCGTCGGTTTCGATCAGTACGTCCGGGCCTTCCAGGACGGGACCTTCTTCAACAGCGTCTGGGTGACGGCCTGGTTCACGCTGCTGTCGGTGACGCTGTCGGTCGGGCTCGGCCTGGCGATCGCACTGATCCTCAACCGCCGCGGCCCGCTCACCGCGCTCACCAAGGCGCTGCTCATCCTGCCGTTCGCGGTGGCCCCGGCGCTGAAGGGCTTCTCGTGGCGGTTCATGCTCAACCCCGACCACGGCGTGTACGACAAGATGATCGGCGCGGTGCTGCCGTTCACCGCCGACGTGAACTGGCTCGGTGAGCCGTTCTGGGCGCAGGTCGTGGTGGTGCTCACCGAGGTGTGGGGCTGGGCCCCGCTCATCGCGCTGATGCTGCTCGGCGGGCTCGGCTCGATCCCGCCGGAGGTGCACGAGGCGGCACGGGTGGACGGCTGCGGGGCGTGGCAGCGGTTCCGCTACGTGACCTGGCCGCTGCTGCGACCGCTGCTGCTGATCGTGATCTTCCTCAAGGCGGTGTTCTCGCTCAAGCTGTTCGACCAGGTCGTCACGATCACCGGCGGCGGTCCCGGGCGGGCCACCGAGACCCTCAACTTCTACGCCTACGCGCAGGGGTTCACGTTCCTCGACATCGGCTACGCCTCGGCGATCTCCTGGATCCTCGTCGTGGCCCTGGGCGTGCTCGCCGCGCTGTACCTGTTCTTCATGGCCCGGCAGGAGGCGAAATGAAGCCCGGCCGCATCCTCGGTCGCGCGTGTCACGTGGCGGCGACCCTGGCGATCCTGTTCTTCGTCCTGTTCCCGATCCTCTGGCTGGCGATCACCGCGTTCCGTCCCGAGAAGGACGCGTTCTCCACCTCGCCGTTCTTCTCGCCGACGCTGGAGAACTTCCGCGGCATCATCGGCGGTGAGAACGACCTGGTCGCGGCGACCGCCAACAGCGTGATCGTCGGCGTGGCGACCACGGTGATCGCGATCCCGATGGCGCTGCTGGCGTCCTACGCGTTCTCCCGGCACCGCTTCCCCGGGCACCGGTCGATGCTGCTGGCGATGGTCGCCACGCAGTTCATCCCGGGGGTGGCGATCGCGCTGCCGTTCCTGACGCTCTTCCGCGACCTGGGCCTGCTGGACACCCGGACCGCCCTGGTGGTGGTGAACCTGTCCATCGTGGTCCCGTACATCACCTGGCTGCTCAAGGGGTTCGTGGACGGGCTGCCGCTGGAGATCGAGGAGGCGGCGCGGCTGGACGGCTGCGGGCAGATCCGGCTGCTGTGGCGGGTGGTCACCCCGCTGGCGGCCCCCGGGATCTTCGTCTGCGCGGTGTTCTCGTTCCTGCTGTCGTGGAACGAGTTCCTGTTCCCGACCTTCTTGGCCAAGGAGGAGGCGACCACGCTGCCGGTCGGGCTGATGACGCTGGTGCGTCCGGAAGGCGTGGCGTGGGGCCAGATGGCCGCCGCCGGGCTGATGGTGATGGGCCCGATGCTGGTGCTGTCGCTGTTCGTCCGCAAGCACTTCGCCCAGGGCATGACGATGGGAGCGATCAAATGAGGCTGGCCCTGCTGCGGCGGCGCGCGACGCGGCCCGTCGCCCTCGCCCTGGCCGGTGTGCTGCTCGCCGGCGGCTGCGCCACGGCGCAGGACGACCACGACCTGACCGAGGTCGTCCGGACCGGCGCCGTGGACGACCTGGGGCTGCTCACCGGCAAGCCGTACGGCGGGCAGAAGATCAGGCTGCTGATCTGCTGCAACACCACCGCGCAGTTCCTCGGGCTGCGGGAGCGCACCGGCAAGGAGTTCACCCCGCGCACCGGGATCGAGGTCGAGTGGGCCAACATCCCCTACGAGTCGTTCCTGCAGAAGATCGTCGCCGAGAGCGCGCTCGGCACCGGCACCTACGACCTGGTCGCCTGGACCGACGCGTTCGGCGCGTCCGTCCGCGCCGGGGTGCAGCCCCTCGACGGCGTGATGAAGCGGTCCGGGATGAACCTCGACGACTACCCGCCGCCGTTCCGCGAGGCCGCGACCGCAGGCGACCCGAAGGGCACCGTCTACGGCATCCCGTTCCGCGGCTTCGCCTACGCCTTCTACTACCGCAAGGACACCTACGACAAGCTCGGCCTGAAACCGCCGGAGACGTGGGACGAGTACCTCTCCCAGCTGGACAGGCTGAAGAAGAGCGACTCGCGGCACCCGCTCGCCGGACAGTACGGGCGGGGCAGCGGCCAGAACCTGTTCACCTGGCTGTCGATGCTGTGGAGCAACGGCGGCGACGTGTTCGACAAGGACGGCCGCGTCGCCTTCAACAGGCCCGAGGGCATCGAGGCCACCGAGAAGTACATCTCCATCGTCCGCAAGCAGTACAGCCCGCCGGCGTCGACCAACTGGACCGAGACCGAGGCCACGCAGTCGATGGAGCAGGGCAACGCCAACACCGTCCTCACCTGGACCTGGCAGTACGACGACTTCACCGACCCGCAGAAGGTCAAGCCGGACGTGGCGCAGAACGTGCTGCCCGCGCAGCTTCCGGGGATGCCGGGCAAGGCGCGCGTGTCCTACGGGATGACCTGGCTGATGGGCGTGCTGCGCAGCTCCGAGAAGCAGGGCGCGGCCTGGGAGTACCTCAAGTGGCTCACCAACCCCAAGACCGAACGCGACGTCGCGCTCGACAAGTCCGACCCCGCGAAGGCCACCGGCGTCGCCGTCCACGTGTCGAACATGCTGGACGAGGAGGTCAACAGGGTCAACGGCGGCGTCCCCAAGCTGCAGGAGGCGGCGCTGCGCAACGGCCGCATCATCCCCACCTCGATCGACTGGCCGCAGATCCAGGACGCCCTGGAGGTCGCGATCAACAAGATGGCGCACGGCGCGGACGTGCGCACCGAGCTGAACGCGGCGGCCAAGCGCATCCGGCAGATCAGCGAGGGTGAAGGGAACTGACCGCGACCATGCAGCAGGAACAGACCGCCCCGGCCCTGAACGAGGTGGCCTACGCCCCGTACCGGGATCCGGAGGAGTTCATCGTCGAGTGGACCGACCGGATCTGGGTGCGCCGCGGCATCGGCCTGATCCGCGAGAACTACGCCCCTGATTCCGTCGTGCACGGCGCCTATGGAACGGTCCGGGGCGTGGAACCGGTGGTCTCCGGGACGCTGCAGAAGATCAACGCGTTTCCGGACCGGGTCGGGCAGGCCGACGACGTGGTGTGGGAGGCGCGCGGCGACGACGCGTTCGTCAGCTCGCACCGCGTGTTCAGCGCGGGCACCCACACCGGGATGTCGCACTACGGGCCGCCCACGCACCGGCCGTTCGCGTCCCGTACCATCGCCACCTGCCTGTACCGGCGCGGCGTCATGCAGGAGGAATGGGTCGTCCGGGACGAACTGGCGGTGGTGCAGGCGCTCGGCCTGGACCCGGACGCGATCGCCCGCGACCTGGCCTTCGCCCCCGGCGGCGTCGTCCGCAGCGCACCCCCAAAGTCTCCGCTGACCCGCGGTGACTCGGGGCCGCGCCCGGACGGCGGGGCGGCGTTCCGGGGCGAGTGCGAGCACGTCTGCGAACTGATCGAACAGGTGTGGAACGGGCGGCGGCTCGACCGGGTCACCGACTGGATCGCCCGCGACGTCACCTGCCACACCGCCGGGCACCGCGACGTCATCCGCCCCGACGGCTACCAGCGGGCCCTGCTGGACCTGCTGGCCCCGTTCCCCGGCGGGCGGATCGAGATCCGCGACGTCGCCGCCAACCACTCCGCCCCGCACGGCGGCGTCCGCGTCGCCGTGGTGTGGGTCCTGCGCGGCGTCTACGACGGCATCCCGCGCTACGGCCGGACCACGGGCTCCCCCGTGGACGTGCTGGGCGCCTCGCAGTTCCTCTTCCGCGACGGCCGGGTCGTCCGGGAATGGCGGATCTACGACGAGATCGCGATCCGCGCCCAGATCGCCCACGCCCGCGGCGACGAGCCGTCCCCCTGACGGCCGTCCCCCTCGGCAACTACCGACCCTGAACGTGAGGTTGTGACATGCGTTTCACCCCTGCCCGTCTCGCCGAGCTGGACGGCGCCTACAAGATCTTGAAGGCGCCCGGCTCCGACGCGCCCGCGGCCCAGACCGACCCGGGCGTCGCCGAGCGCGTCTCGGGCATGCTGGCCGACATCGAGCGCGGCGGCATCGACGCCGTCCTGCGCTACGCCCGCGAGCTGGACGGCTGGGACCGCCCCGACGTGGAGGTCTCCCGCGACGACCTGAAGCGGGCCGGCGACGACCTGTCGCCCGAACTGCGCCGGGCGCTGGAGCTCGGCGTGGAGCGGACCTCGGCGTTCGCCCGCGAGCAGCGCGCCCGCCTGACCGACTTCGAGGTCGAACTCGCCCCCGGCCTGGTCGCCGGGCAGCGGTACGTCCCGGTCCAGCGGGTCGGCGCCTACCTGCCGGCCGGCCGCTTCCCGCTGCTGGCGGGCGCGTGCATGACCGTCGGGGTCGCCAAGGTCGCCGGGGTGGAGACGGTGCTGGCGTGCACCCCGCCGCGCCGCGACGGCAGCGCCGACCCCGCCGTGCTGTACGCGGCGTACCTGTCCGGCGCCGACCGGGTGTACGTGCTCGGCGGGGTGCAGGCGCTCGCCGCGATGGCGTTCGGCCTGCTCGGCGAGCGTCCCGTCGACATGCTCGTCGGCCCCGGCAACGCGTACGTGGCCGAGGCGAAGCGGCAGCTGTTCGGCACCGTCGCGATCGACCTGCTCGCCGGGCCGTCGGAGGTCGCCGTGCTGGCCGACGAGACCGCCGACCCGGAGCTGGTCGCCGCCGACCTGCTCGGCCAGGCCGAGCACGGCACCGAGTCGCCCGCCGCGCTGGTCACCACCTCCGAGGCCCTCGGCGTCAAGGTGATCGAGGAGGTGGAGCGGCAGCTGGCGGGCCTTGCCACCCGCGACATCGCCGGCCCCGCCTGGCGCGACCACGGCTCGGTGACCTGGGCCGCCGACCGGCAGACCGCGGTGGCGCTGATGGACGACCTGGCCCCCGAGCACCTGGAGATCCAGACCGCCGACGATGATTACTACCTGAACGAGCTGCACAACTACGGATCGGTGTTCCTCGGGCAGTGGAGCACGGTCGCCTACTCCGACAAGGGCATGGCGGGCACCAACCACGTGCTCCCCACGGCGGGCGGCGCCCGGCACAGCGCCGGGCTGTCGGTCTCGCGGTTCCTCAAGCCGCTGACCTTCCAGCGGGCCTCGCGGGAGGCGACGCCGCTGCTGGCCGAGGCCGTCGAGGTGATCTCGGCGTACGAGGGCATGGCGGCGCACGGCGCGACGGCGACGCTGCGCCTGGCCCGCTACCGCTGACCCCGACCGAACACAGAAAGGCCGAGAGCATATGGAGACAGAACGCGAATCCGGGCCCGACCGCCCGGCGGGCGCGCCGATCGCCATGAACGCGCCGATCCAGCGGACGATGCCGCCCGACTTCTCCATCTCCGTCCGCCCGGGCAACGGCGCCGACCTGCCCGGCGGCCCGGTGCACGGTGCCCGCCGGCAGCCGATGCGGGGCTTCGAGGACACCTACACCGACATCGTCGACTACATCGTCCGCATCACCCACCGCATCTGGGAGGACCAGGACGTCGGCTACATCTACGACACCTACAGCCCCGGCTGCCGCCTGTACGACGACAGCGGCCTGCGGTACGGCGTCGAGGGCCTGGTGAACGGCACGATCCAGAGCATCAACGCCTTCCCCGACTGCCGCCACTACGCCGACGACGTGATCTGGGCGGGCGACGAGGACCAGGGCTTCGTCACCTCGCACCGCGCCATCAACATCGGGCACCACACCGGCCCGTGGCGCTGGGGCCCGCCCACCGGCCGCCGCCTGGAGACCTGGGTGATCGCCAACTGCGTCGTCCGGGAGAACGAGATCTACGAGGAGTGGGTCCTCTACAACACGGCCGCCAAGCTGGCGCAGCTGGGCATCGACGTGTTCGAGGCGGCGCGCGCGTTCGGCAACGAGGGCGGCGCCCTGCCGTTCGCCGACCGCAACATCACCGAGGTCGAGCGGCTGACCGGCGGACGCAAGCCGCAGCCCTATCCGGCGGCCGACCCGGACGCCGGCTTCGACCTGGAGCACACGGTGCGGGCGCTGTTCCACGACACCTACAACCGGCGCGACCTCAGCGCCATCGACCGCGCCTACGCCCCGAACGTGCGCTGGCACGGAACCACCAACCGCACCGGCTACGGCCGCGCCGACGTGCGCGGCATGGCCCGCAACCTGCTCGCCACCTTCCCCGACCTCGGCATGCACGTCGACGAGGTCTACTGGATGGGCAACGACCGCGACGGCTACGCGGCGTCGGTGCGGTGGACGGCGGTCGGCACGCACCGCGGCTACGGGATGTACGGGCGGCCGACCGGGCGGCGCGTCCACCTGTGGGGCATCTCGCAGCTGTACTTCTCCGGCGGCCGGATCGTGGAGGAGTGGACGCTGTTCAACGAGTTCGACGTCCTGGCCCAGATCCTGCGCGACGACCCGCCCGCCCAGTGATCCGCGTCGCCTGCCGTCAGCTCGCGCCGCGGCTGGGGGACCTGGCCGCCAACCGCGAGCTGACGGCGAGTGCGATCGGCGCCGCGGCGGCGGGCGGCGCGGACGTCGTCGTCCTGCCCGAGCTGGCCACCTCCGGTTACGTCTTCGCGTCGCCGGAGGAGGCCGCGGCGGTCGCCGTGACACCCGCCCATCCGCTGTTCGGGGAGTGGGCGTCGGCCGCCGGCCGGGCCGTGGTCGTCGGCGGGTTCTGCGAACGCGGCGACGACGGCCGCCTGTACAACAGCGCGGCCGTCGTCGACCGCGGCGGCGTCCGCGCCGTCTACCGCAAGACCCACCTGTGGGACCGGGAGAAGCTGGTGTTCACGCCCGGTGACCGGCCGCCCCCCGTGGTGGCCACCGCGGCCGGGCCGGTCGGGGTGCTGATCTGCTACGACCTGGAGTTCCCCGAGATGACGCGGACGCTCGCGCTGGCGGGCGCCCGCCTGGTCGCCGCGCCGGTCAACTGGCCGCTCGTGGACCGCCCCGACGGGGAGCGCCCGCCCGAGGTGGTGATCGCGATGGCGGCGGCCCGCGTCAACCGGATGGCCATCGCCTGCTGCGACCGGTCCGGCACCGAGCGGGGCCAGGAGTGGACCGCGGGGACCGCGATCGTCGGTGCCGACGGCTGGGTGCTCGCCGAGGGCCCCGACGCCGCGGCCGATATCGATCCGGAGCGCGCCGCGTCCAAGGCCGTCTCCCCCCGCAACGACCTGTTCGGCGACCGCCGCCCGTCCCTCTACACCTTGTGAGGGACGGGCCGTCCCGCTCCCACGCCGACTCTGAGTACCGATCGTCCCGGTCCCGCGTTGGCCCTGTGCACGGGCCGTCCCGGTTCCGCGGTGGCCCTTGGGGGCGGATCGTTCCGGCCTCACGGTGGCTTGGAGCACCGATCGTTCCGCTCTCACGTCGGTCTTGGGCGCGGGTCGTCCCGGTTCCACGTTGACCTTGAGCACCGATCGTCTCGGTCTCGCGTTCGCGTTGAAACGGGCCGCCCTGGCCTCACACCCGGTATGAGGCCAGGGCGCTCGCCGTTCACATGCCCTGCTGGGGCGCCGCCCGGTGCGGCTGCTGCGCGCCCTTGCCGCTCGGCTCGAGAAGCGGCAGCAGGCCCTTGAGCGCCCGCTCGGTCTCGCGGCAGGACTGGGCGCACAGACGGCAGTGGGCATGCTGGTCGCTGTGCTCGGCGCACGAGTCGCCGCAGGTCTTGACGGCCTGGATGGCCGCTTCGACCTGCGCCTTGGTCAGCCGGGCGTCGTAACCGGTGTGCCGGGACAGCACGGCGGCGGTGGCCGTGCAGATGTCGGCGCAGTCGAGGTTGTCGCGGATGCAGCGGGCCAGCCGGGGCAGCTCGTCGGCGGGCTCCGACAGACACGAGTCGGCGCATGCGGTGCACGCCTGCGCGCAGCTGGTCAGCGCGTCGATGACATGGGACAGCCGGTCGTGCTCCAGATTGATCTCGGCCGGGTAGGTGTCCAGCATCTGCGCTGTGTACGTCATGGGAATCACCTCGCTATCCGGGTGCTGCCCTACCCTCCGGCGGCCGGGCAAACGTCCGGCGCCGCCGACCGCCGCGCTACTTCGCTGAACACGGTTTCTGGAGTCGTCCACGCAGGCGCGGTACGCGGGGAGGCGACGGATCCCCCAGATGGCCCTTTCACCCACCATGCATCACGATCTGCATGTGAAGCCCTACGGAATGTGGTCAGCGCATGGGGCTTCGTCCACGTCCACGGTGCTCGCGCGCTCGTGGTCCGCGATGTGGGCCGGCAGGCATCGCGGTGCGGTCCGTCCGGATGCGGACGGGGCAGCGGCGGCCGGGAGTGGCTGCTGCGGTTCTCGCTGGTTACGGGCACAATGTCTGCGCGGTCATCTCGCCGCTTCCGCCCCCGGCCGGTGAGAGAGCGCGAGACGACTTCCTCAAGCCACGGCGACACGCCCGTCCAGGCGGCACCGGGTGCGAGGGCACACCGATCCTGATCCGTGGACGTGGAAATGGAAGCTGAGACGCAAGAGGCCCCGGCGCGGCGCACGAACCTTCGGCTGAGGCTGTCCAAGAGGCAGGACCGGCCCCCGGCCTCGGTGTTCGTCGTCGGCACCCTGTTCTCCGGCTCGACGCTGATCGGGCGCGACATGACCACCCGCATCAAGGGGGCCCACTACGTCGGCGAGCTGAACAACTTCACGCAGTTCCCGAAGCTCAGCCACCCGACCTCCGGACGGCGGTGCGGCCCCTGCTCCCTGCTCGGCAAACAGTGCCGGCACTTCACCGACGCGCTGCGGGAACGCGTGTCCTACGACGACATCCTCGGCATGCACGGGCAGTTCGCGCGGTCGCTCGGCGCCTCCGCCATCATCGACGGCAGCAAGTACGTCGCATGGCTGCGGCACGCCGTCGAGCAGCGCGGCGCCGACCCGGCCAACCGCACCCCGGTGGCCGTGATCGCCACGGTGCGCAACCCGTTCGCCTTCGCCATCAGCCACCGGAACCGGACGGGCGAGCCGCTGTGGCGGGGAGCCGAGATCTGGCGGGACACCTACGTCGACGCCCTCCGCACCGTCAACACGTTCGGGCTGCCGCTGCTGACGGTGCGCTACGAGGACTACATGGCCGACCCCGAACGCGCGCTGGAACGCCTCAGCGCCTTCCTGCACCTGCCGCTGGACCCCGAACCGGACAGCACCCGGCTGCACGACACCGGCGGGAACTGGAGCTCCTTCGTGCCCTACGTGGGCAAGGACCAGCTCGCCAAGTTCATCGAGCGCCTGGACGGCCCCGGGCGCGAGGAGGCGGAGAAGTTCGTCGCGCACGCGCGGGCGTACTGGCAGGACGGCAAGCCCGTCGAGGACACCCGCTGGCATCGCAGCCTCAACGTCGGCGAGGCCAACGCGATCCTGAGCGCCCCCGGACTGGCCGACGTGGCGAGCCTCCTCGGCTACAACGTCGCCGAGATCGTCCACACGGCCGTCCGGAGGCGCGGCTGAACACCGGCTCGGCGCGGGCGGTCGCGAGACGCGGTCACGAGACGCGGTCACGAGACGCGGTCACGAGACCAGGGGCTGCTCGTCCAGTTCGGTCAGCTTCACGGTGCACAGGCCGCCGCGCTCGGTCTTCTTCTCCGTCACCGTGAGCCGAGTGCCCGGCGGGAGGATGAACTCCTCCTCGTCGGTGAACGCCGAGAAGCTGCGGATGCCCACGGCCCGGGCGGGGGTGATCTCGAACAGCGTCCGCTTGCCGCGGCTGCCGAGGAACGCCCGCGCCACGCCGAGCTTGGACGTGCAGGAGGACACGCCCCACCACGTCACCGTGCGGCCGGGCGGGTACTGGGCGCGCAGGTCCAGCGACACGCCCCGCCACAGCGGCTCCTTGCGGACCGGCAGCCGCGACACCGCCGAGAACAGCAGCCGCAGGTACGGCAGGTACGGGACGGCCTTGGTCCGGTCCGGGTCGCGCAGGGTGGCGTTGATCCGCCGGTAGAACGCGGACTCGCAGGTGTAGAGGTAGAGCGCGGCGATCTCGTCGGCGGTCGGGCCGTCGGCCGACGCGGCGGCCTTGCGTTCGCCGAACGCGTGCGCCGACTCCACGTGGAAGTCCAGGCCCGGCAGCAGCTTGGCGACCGGCGCGATCGCGTCGCGGAAGGCCATGAGCGGGGTGTCGAACACGCCGGTGATCGGGGGCAGGACGAGCCCCTCGTCTTTGACACCGGCGAGCCGCTCGAGGTAGAGCTGGTGCAGCTCCATGGTGGAGGCGATGAACGCGCCCATGCGCTCGGCCGTGTCCTCGTCCGCCGTGCCGGACTCCGCCGCGGCCTTCCGCCAGCCCTTGCTCGGCAGCCAGTCGATCTGGTCGGCGCCCAGCGCGGCCAGCGCCGCGTTCACCAGCGCGAAGTGGTCGCCCTCGCAGAAGATGTCGCCCTGCGCCGCCGGGTTGGCGTGGTCGATGTGGCGGACCTCGACGGCGGGGTACTTGTTCTGCAGCCGCAGGACGACCTTCTTCAGGTTGCGCGCGTGCGCCCCCCACCACGCGAACACGACGCCGCGGTCGGCCTCGTCGGCGTTCTGCTTGGCCCGCAGGATCTCCTCGATGATCCGCTCGACGACCGGGCGCCAGAACGCGGTGTGCCGGTCGGGCCGCACCGCCCCGTCGGCGCTGGCGGTGAGGGCCGTGTTCAGCAGCAGCACGCCCTGCGTGAGCATCGCCTGGAACCACTCGGGCGGCTGGACGGTGTCGTGCTCCTTCAGCAGTGCGCGGACGTCGGCGATCGGGGTCTTCTTGGGGATGCCGTACTTCCACATCGCCGCGGCCTTGATGATGCAGCGGATGCTGACGACCCGGCCGAACTGGCTGTCCGCCCAGTCGTGGAAGGTGTTGTCGAACATCGCGATGCCGGTGGCGCTCTCCGGCCGCGGGTAGGGGTTCTGGCCGAAGACGACGACCTTCCACTTGTGCGGCGGGTTGGGCTTGAGCGCCTGGAAGGTCAGCTCCCGGACGGGCACGATCTGCGGGCTGCGCCCCGGGCCGACGAACGTGGCCGCATCCGATTGCGCCTCGATGACCGGCTTCAGCAGCGGAAGCCATGGCTCGCCGCCGCCCTTGAACAATTCCGCGAGGGCAGCGGGTCGTTCGGGTCGGGCTGCACGGGGGTTTCTGCGTCGCTCATCGTGAGGCTCCGAATTTGTCGAACCGTGCCGTTTCGGAAACGAGGCCGGACGAGGGTTGGATTTCCACGTGAAAGGCCCTGGAGGTGCGGGGGAGAACCCGGTCCGTCCGCGGGGAGCGGTGGGTTCTCCCGCCGGGGGCGTCGGCTTCCAGGGTCTCGCCCGCGGAAGGCTTGCGGCAGGCTAACACCAGGTCAGAGCGTCCGCAATCGTGACGATCCGGGACGGCTCTCCGGGGGTGGGCGTTCTGTCGGTGGGGCGCGATAGCGTCCTGGACGGTGGAAAGTCCGTCCCCCCGGATCGGAGTTTTTTCATGACCGTCAATCGCTTTCCGTCGCCGCTGCGGGTGGTGCTGACCGACATCAACGACAACGTGGTGGAGGCGTGGCGGTCGGCGTTCGCCGACACTCCCGGAATCGAGATCCGAAACGGCTCGATTCTCGATGTGCAGGCCGACGCCTGGGGCAGCCCGACCAATTCCCGCGGCCGGATGGACGGCGGGCTGGACGCGGTCGTCAGAATGCACCTCGGGGCCGGCATCCAGCTGCGCGTGCAGCGGGCGATCCGCGACGAGTTCGGCGGCCGGCTCCCGGTGGGCGCCGCGGTGTGCGTCCCGTCCGGCGCCGCCGCCCCCCGGTTCCTGATCTCGACGCCGACGATGGAGCGGTCGGCGCAGAACATCAGCGCGACCATGAACACGGCGCTGGCGTGCGCCGCGGCCTTCCAGGCGATCCACCGGCAGAACCAGCGGGCCCCGGGCAGCATCACGTCGGTCGCGCTGGTCGGCATGGGCGCGCGGACCGGCCGCGTCCCGCCGCGGGTGTGCGCCAACCTGATGTGGGCGGGCTACACGCTGTTCAACGACTACCGCTTCGACGACTACGACGAGCTGCGCGCCACGGTCCTCGCGCAACTCGACGACATCGAGAACGCCCCCGAGGACAAGCGGGTGCGCATCGAGCCGCCCAAGCGCCGCGCCTCCCGCCGCTGACCGGGCCGCGAACCGGGCCGCCCGGCGAGCGGCGCATCGGCCCGGCAGGCGCTCGGCGCGACCGCGCGGCACCGTCGCGACGGCCGGGCGGAGACGGGGGGCACCGATACGGCGCACACCGGCCTGCTCGCCGCGTTCGCACCGTTCGGGGCGATCGTCTCCTCCGGAAGTCGTTACGATCGGGGGCCATCGGCTGCGTCGCGGAGGGGGATCATGTCCGATCAGTACAAGGCGGTGTTCGCTCGGTACGACACCGACGGGGACGGCCGGCTCACCGTCGAAGAGGTGACCGCGGCGATCGCGGGAATGTTCCCGGCGGCCGAGGTGAACGACCTGTCCGGGATCGTCGGGGCGCTGTTCGCCGAGTACGACACCGACAAGGACGGGTGGCTGACGGCGGACGAGTTCGTGCCGCTGGCGCAGAACCTGCCCGAACTCGGCTCCGCCAACTGAAACGCCCGGCCTGACGCGGACGCGGTGGTCCACCGCCCGGCCCTCCCCGGTCTTTCGCCGCCGCGGCCGGCCGGTGGACGCCGCGCGCCGTCCGCCCCACTCGCACCGGTGTGGGCCCTGTGGACGGGAGGTCACTTCGGCCGGGCCAGGGCATGGCGTCAACTCGTTTGCGCACGTGGTCCACGGCGCGGACGGCACCCGGCCCGGGGAGGCGCTATCTTGACCGCCGCGGTGACGCCCCGAACGACAGCGCGGAAGGCATGGTGAAGGAACCGAGGAACCGGCATCTGCTCGCGGCCGACCTGGACATGCTGCTGACGGCGGCCGTCCGGGAGGCCGACGACCTGCCCGAGGCGGACGTCGAGCGGGTCACCGACCGGCTGCGCGCGCTCGTGCGTCCCGCCTGGCTGCTGGTTCCGCACGACGGACCGGTGCGGACGGGCGGCTCCCGGATCGGCGGCCGCCCCGACCTGCCGCACGGATGGGACTGGCCCACCGGCGGCAGGGACGGTGCCGGGCCCGCCGCGCTCGCCTTCCTCGCGCAGATCGACCTCGCCGACGTCCCCTGCGCGGCGGACGCGGGGTGGCTGCCTCCCCACGGCCGGCTGTGGTTCTTCCGCAACGAGAGCGGCGTGATCGAAACCGAGCCCGACCACGTCGTCATGCACGCCGACGTCCCCGCCGGCGGACTGCGGCCCGCCGCTCCACCGGCCGGCCTGGACCACCTCATCGACGAAGGCGGCTGCGGCCCCGAACCCGACCGCCCCCAGCCGGTGGTGCTGCGCCGGACGCTGTTCCTGGACGACGACTACAAGTACGGCTGGCACAGCCGGGGCATCGAGGCGGTGGCGGCCGAGCTCGACGAGCACGTGGAAGACGGCGCGTGGGAGTTCTTCGCCCAGGTGCAGCGGAACCTGGTGCGCGCGGCCTTGAACGAGGGGGAGCAGTGGGGCGGCATGCTCATCGGCCGCCCGAACCCCTGCCCGCCTCCGGGCGGGGCATGCCCGTGCGGACGTTCGGCCCCCGCCCACACCCCCGGCTACGACAACGAGGACGGTCCGTGCTCGCCCGCCAGTGACTCCCTGCTCGTGCTCTACGAGGGGTGGGGGGACGGCCCGCTCGTCTTCACGGCCGACGCGACGGCCCCCGCGGCGGTCCACGGCCGCTCGTCACCGGGCACCGAAGCCTGGGTCTACTGAACGAGCAGCCGCCCGGCCTCCCAGCCCCGCCCCGCACCCCGACGGCGTCAGCGGCACGGTGCACCTCGATCAGCGCCGCGGTTGACGCGCCGGCGACCTTGCGGGAGGCCCGCACCTCGCGGCGGAACCGGGCGCGGAACCCGTCGACGTGCACGCATTGCTCGTCCACCAGCGTGACCGCGACCAGCCGTCCGTCCGATCCGGCGCCGGGCGGCACCCTGCCCATGCCGCCCCGGCCGAGCCGGGCGAGCATCCGGTAGCGCCCGATCTGCAGGGGGTCCGATGTCTCCAGCGGTTGCACGAACCACCCCGGTCTCAAAAAGACAATAGCGTCTGAGTGACCGCCCGGCCCGTCGCTTATCGTGGTCGGATGCATGATCCAGGGGCCCGCCGGCTGCCTCGCGGGCGCCATGCCTTGCCGCGCGCGGAGGTGCAGCGAATCCAACGGGCGCGGCTGTGCCGCGCGATGGCCGATGTGATGGCGGAGAAGGGGTACGTGGCCACATCGGTGGCGGACGTGCTCAAACGCGCCGTGGTGTCGCGGCAGAGCTTCTACGAACTCTTCGAGTCCAAACTGGACTGCTTCATGGCCACCTTCGAGGCGGCGGGCGAACTGCTGCTGCGGCGCATCGCCGAGGCGGTCGACGACGGCGCGGGCTGGGCGCTCGGCGGCGGACCGCCCGCCGAGCAGGCGGGGGACCGGCTGGCGCTGTTCGAGCGGGCGATCACCGCCTACCTGCGCGCGCTGGCCGAGGAGATGGCCTACGCGCGGCTGTTCCTCGTCGAGGTGCACGCGGCCGGGCCCGAGGCGCTGCGGCGGCGCGCCCGGCTGCAGGAGGCCATCACCGAGGCGCTCGCCGACCTGCTGGGGGCGACGGACGAGGCGGGCCGCTTCGGCTGCCGGGTGGTCGTGGCGGCGACCGGCGCGATGGTGACCACGGCCGTCGCCGAGGGCGACCCGGACGCGCTGCGGGCCCTCGGACCGCCGCTGATCGGCCATGTGCGCGTGCTGTGGAACGCCGGAGTCTTCACCGGGTCCGCGGGGCAGGCCGGCACCCCCTGACCTGGCCGTTCGGTCCGGCGCGGTGCCGCATGACGCGCGGCGTCCGCGCGTCCGCCGTCCGTCATCTGCCGGAAAAGGGCACCCGCCCCCCTTCGTGATCATGTAATTTCCGTGATCATCCCATTGCGGGGCGCAGCGAATCAGAGGAGGACGGGTGCCGCAGGAACTCCGCCGACGCGACTTCGGCAGGCTCATGGGACTGGCCGGGCTCGGCCTGGCCGTGCCCGCCCTGGCCGGGGGCTGCTCGACGCAGGCGCGCACGGCCGCCCGGACGGGCGCCGCGGCGGCCCGGACGTGGCGGGTCACCGGGACGGCGGGCGCCGGGCTGGAAGGGTTCGACGCGGCCGTCAAGAAGCTGATGCAGGACCGCGGCATCCCGTGCGGGGCGCTGGCCGTGATGCGCAACGGCAGGCTGCTGCACGCCCGCGGCTACACCTGGAGCGACGACCCCGCGCTGACCGTCCAGCCCACGTCCCTGTTCCGGCTCGCCAGCCTCAGCAAGCCGATCACCGCGACGGCCGTCATGACGCTCGTGCAGGCGGGCCGGCTGAGCCTGTCGACGCCGGTCACCGACCTGCTGACGCTGACCCCGCCGCCCGGCCGGTCGCTCGACCCGCGGCTCGGCCGGGTGACGGTGCGGCGCCTGCTCCAGCACCTCGGCGGCTGGGACCGGAACATCTCCGGCGACCCGACCTACAAGGACCGCGCCATCGCCCAGCTGCTGAACGTCCCGCTGCCGATCACCCGCGAGCACATGGTCCGCTACGGGGCGGGCCTGCCGCTCGACCACGACCCCGGCACCGCCTACGCCTACAGCAACTACGGCTACCTGCTGCTCGGCCAGATCATCGAGGAGGTCTCGGGCATGGGGTACGCCGACTACGTCCAACGCCACGTCCTGGAGCCGGTCGGCATCACCCGGATGCGTCCCGGCAAGACCATGCGGGCCGACCGCGCGCCGGGCGAGGTCCCCTACTTCTCGCAGCGGACCGGCCCGTCGGTGTTCGACGCGGCCGGGACGACCGTCCCCGCCCCCTACGGCACCTTCAACGTGGAGAACCGCACCGCGATGGGCGGCTGGCTGGCCTCCGCCGTCGACTACGTGCGCTTCACCACGATCCTCGACGGCGGGACGAGCGTGCTGAACGACTCCTCCATCGCCTCGATCTTCGCCAAGCCGGAGACCGGGCTGAACTCCGGCGGCTCCTACTACGGCTTCGGCTGGTTCGTCCGGGACGTGACCGGCGGCCGCAACACCTGGCACGACGGCGCCTACGACGGCACCAGCACGATCGTCACCCGCCGCTACGACGGCGTGACGTGGGCGCTGCTGTTCGACCAGCGCGACGACCCGTCCGGCCTGACCTACACCTACAGCGACTTCAGCGCGCCCCTGCACACTGTCGCCAACAACCTGAAGACCTGGCCGACCAAGGACCTGTTCGGCGACTACTTCTAGCCGCGCGACCCGCCCGCCACCGGAACCCGGCGGCCGTGCTTGTCCCCCGTGCGAGCTACACGCGAATGTCCACTGTGCGGGGAAGATTCCGGGCCGGCGAATCCCTAGCGTTTCTCCACGTCACCGCGGCGTTCCGGCCGCGCGATCCCGCTAAGGAGTCGTCATGCGAGTGTTGGGGCAACTGCTGGCGCAGTTCGCGGCCGTCGCCGCGGTCGCCTTCGTCGGCAGCACGGGCGCCGCCGCCGTCGAGGGGAACGGGCCGCTCACCATGGTCGTCGGCGTCGCGACGGCCGTGCTGGCGGTCGTCGTCTACCGATGGGTGGTGCGGTGGACCGAGCGCCGCGCGCCGGAGGAGGTGGCGGGCAAGGGCGCCGTCCCCGCCTTCGGCCGCGGACTGGTGATCGGCGTCGCGATGTTCTCGGCCGTCATCGGGAACATCGCCTTCAACGGCGCCTACCACGTCGAGGGCCTGGGCTCGGTGGAGGGCGCGATCGGGTTCGTCGGCTTCATGGCCGCCGCCGCCACGACCGAGGAGCTGATGTTCCGCGGCGTGCTGTTCCGCATCATCGAGCAGCGCCTGGGCACCTGGATCGCGATGACGCTGACCGGCGTGCTGTTCGGCGCCTTCCACCTGGCCAACCCGCACGCCAGCCTGTGGGGCGCCGTCGCCATCATGATCGAGGCCGGCGGCATGCTCGCCGCCGCCTACGCCGCCACCCGCAACCTGTGGGTGCCGATCGGCCTGCACTTCGGCTGGAACTTCGCCGCGGCCGGCATCTTCAGCACCGAGGTGTCCGGCAACGGCGCGACGGAGGGGCTGCTGCGCAGCGAGATCTCCGGCCCGGCCTTCTACACCGGCGGCGCGTTCGGACCGGAGGCCAGCCCGCCCGCCATCACCTTCGGCGTGCTGGTGACGATCGTGTTCCTCTGGCTGGCCCGCCGGCGCGGCAACATCGTTCCCCGCCGGCGCTCCGCCCGGGCCGCCGCGACCGCTACCCTCTCCCAGTGACCGATCTTCGGCGCATCCCGGAGCTGTGGCGGCGGTGCGACGTCACGGTCCGGGACCTGCCGCTCGCGCTGCTGCTCACCGTCATGTCGCTGCTGCCGGCGCTCCAGGGCGACGGGACGCGCATCGGCGAGGCGCCGGCCAGGACCTACGACGCGCTGGCCGTCGCGGCGGTCGCCCTGCAGGGCATGCCGCTCGCGGTGCGGCGGCGGTGGCCGGCGGTCTGCCTCCTGCTGGTGGTGCTCGGCTTCGCCGTCGACCAGCTCCGCGGCTACCACGCGTACGCGGGCGCCGCGCTGCCGGTCGCGCTGCTGAGCGCGGGCGCCCATCTGGAACGCCGCCGCCGCCTCACCGCGATCGGGTTGTCGGCGGCGTACGTGCCGTTGGCGGTCGCGCTCGACCGGCTCGGCTCGACTGCGGGAGTGGCGGAGTACGTGATGTTCTACGTGACGCTCGCGGGCGCGTGGGGCATCGGATCCTGGCTGCGTTCCACGCGGCTGGCCGAGGCCGAACGCCGCCGCCGCGTCGCCGAGGCCACCCGCGCGGCCGAACGCGCCCGCATCGCCCGCGACCTGCACGACGTGGTGACCCACCATGTGACCGCCATGGTGGTGCAGGCCGAGGCGGCCCGGTACCTGACCGCCGCCCCCGACCGTCTCGACGCCACGTTGAGCGCCGTGACCGACACCGGGCGGCGCGCCATCACCGACCTGCGGCACCTGCTGGACGTGCTCAACCCCGACCACCAGGGCACCGGCGACCGGACGCCGACCACCGGCGACCTGCACGCACTGGTGGAGCAGACGCGCCGGGCGGGGCAGCCGGTGGAGTTCACCATGGAGGGCACTCCGGCGCAGGTCGGCGGCAGCGCCGAGCTGGTGGCCTTCCGGGTGGTGCAGGAGGCTTTGACGAACGCCCTCAAGTACGCCCACGGCAGCCGCACGGCGGTCGGCGTGCGCCATGGCGAGAAGGAGATCACCGTGGAGGTCAGCACCGACGGCACCGGCTCGCGCGCCGCGTCCCCCGGCGGGAGCGGGCGGGGCCTGGCCGGGCTCCGGGAGCGCATCGACGCGCTGGGCGGCGACTTCACCGCGGCCCCGCGACCCGACGGCGGCTTCGTCGTCCGCGCCCGCATCCCCGCCGGGAGCCCGTCGTGAGCGCACCCATCCGGGTCCTGGTCTGCGACGACCAGGCGCTGATCCGCACCGGATTCGTCACCATCATCGACGCGCAGCCCGACATGGAGATCGTGGGCGAGTGCGAGGACGGGCGCACCGCGGTCGACCTCGCCCGCAGCCTGCACCCGGACGTGGTGGTCATGGACGTGCGGATGCCGGTGCTCGACGGCATCGAGGCGACCCGCCTGCTCGCCGGCGTCGGGGTGGAGCAGCCCGTCAAGGTGCTCGTGGTGACGACGTTCAACCTGGACGAGTACGTGTACGAGGCGCTGCGCGCGGGCGCGAGCGGCTTCCTGCTCAAGGACGCCCCGCCCGCGCAGCTGCTGCACGGCATCCGCACCGTCGCCACCGGCGCCGCGCTGCTGGCCCCGGAGGTGACGCGGCAGCTCGTCGGCAAGTACGCGGCGCGGATCCGGCCCGCCGAGGCCACGCCGGACGACGTCGCGCTGACCCCGCGCGAACTGGAGGTGCTGCGCCTCATCGCCAACGGCCTGTCCAACAGCGAGATCGCCGCGACGCTGGTGATCAGCCAGGAGACCGTGAAGACGTACGTGTCGCGCATCCTCACCAAGCTCGACCTGCGCGACCGGGTGCAGGCGGTCGTCTACGCCTACCGCAGGGGCCTGGTGACCTGAGGCCGCCGCGTCGGACGCCCCTTCGGCCGGGCACTCTGTCAGCCGGCGCCCCGTCAGCGGGTTCGCAGCCAGTCGCGGTAGCGCGTGGCGGCGATGCGGGCGCCATCGGACGCGGTGAGCACGTCCCCCTCGGCGGCGGCGAACTGGCCGGCGGTCTCGTCGGTGACGACGCGGCGGCCGTCGCCGGTCGCCTCCAGGGTGATGCGGCCGAGCTCGTCCAGCGGGAAGACCTCGGGCCCGGCGATCTCGCGGGTGCCCAGCAGCGGGTCCCCGGCGGCGACCTCGGCGACCGCGGCGGCGACCTCGGCGGAGCTGATGGGCTGGACCGGGGTGGACGGCAGACGCACGACGCCGCCGTCGGTGGTCGCGTCCAGTACCGCCGGAATGAACTCCATGAACTGGGTGGCGCGCACGATCGAATACGGGACGGGCCCCGCCTTCACCAGGTTCTCCTGCAACGTCTTGGCCCGGTAGTAGGCCAGGCCGGGCACCCGGTCGACGCCCACGATCGACAACATGACGATGTGCCCGACGCCGGCCTTCGCGGCGGCGGGGAGCAGGTGGCCGGCCGAGGCGCGGAAGAAGCCGAGGGACGCCTCGTCGAAGGTCGGCGAGTTGCTCACGTCCACCACGGCACGGGCGCCGCGCACCGCCTCGTCGAGGCCCGCGCCGGTGAGCAGGTCGAGCCCGGTGGAGCGGGAGTGCCCGGCCGCGTCGTGCCCGGCCGCGACGAGGTCGCGCACGACCTGGGAGCCGATGAGACCGGTGCCGATGACTGCGATCCTCATGGCCTCTCCTTCCCTCCGACCTGGGCGTTCTACCCCGCCAAGGGCAGGTGATCCCGCGTCCGCACATGCCGCCCGCCCGTTCTCCGCGGCCCTCCCGGACGGGCACGAGACAGCCGGCCCCGCCGGAGGGCGGTGGACCGGAGCCGAGACTCCCGGTGTGACTTTCGTCGCTCGCGCGGAGATGGAGCAGGTCGTGCGGCCGGTCGCGGTCGCCGGGCGCTTCATCTCCGCACGGGCCGAGGTGATCCGCCGTCCGGCGTCGATACGCTACTTCCGTAGAGACGGCGTCGGCTCCGGGAAGCGACCCCCATGACAGAGCTCCCCCCTTCTGCGGACCTGCGTACTGACGAGCCGCACCCCGCGCGGGTCTACGACTTCTATCTCGGCGGCAAGGACCACTTCACCGTCGACCGCGAGTTCGGCGAGCGGGTGCTGGGCATCTGCCCGCAGTTGCGGCCGCTGGCGCGGGCCAACCGCAGGTTCCTGGTGCGCTCTGTCGGGCTGCTCGCGCGCGACTACGGCATCCGGCAGTTCCTGGACCTCGGCACCGGACTGCCGACCTCGCCCAACCTGCACGAGGTCGCCCAGGGCATCGCCCCCGAGTCCCGGGTCGTGTACGTCGACAACGACCCCATCGTGCTCGTCCACGCCCGCGCGCTGCTGACCAGCCGTCCCGAGGGCGCCACCGACTACATCGACGCGGACGTCGTCGACATCGACCGCATCATCGAGCAGGCGGCCCGGACCCTCGACTTCACCCGGCCCATCGCCGTCAGCGCGCTGGCCCTGTTCCACTTCCTGCCCGACCCGCAGCCCGCCGAACTGCTGGCCCGTCTTTGCGGCCGGCTGGCCCCCGGCAGCTTCCTGTCGATCAGCCACGTGCTCCCGGCGCTGCGCGACGTCGCCGCCGCGTACCAGCAGGCGATGGGCCTGGGCACCCTGCGCGACAGGGACGAGATCAAGGCCCTGTTCGGCGACTTCGAGCTGCTCGAGCCGGGCCTGGTCGCAGCGCACCTCTGGCGGCCCGAACTGGATCCCGACGGGGAGGAGCCGGGCGACGAGATCGCGGACCTGGGAGTCTGCGGGGTCGCCCGCAAGCCGGTGCGATAGCCGACCTCGGCCGCGGCGGCCGCGTCCCGCGACCGCGCCTGCATCGTCCCGCCCGTGTGGCCGATCGCCGCGTCGGCGCATCGACCGGCCTGGCGGCGCGCCCTTCGTTCCATGCCGCCCGGGAATCTAACCACGGCGAGATAGTCTCAGATGAGAGTTTCTCATAAGATGTATACGGGCGGCATCCGCGAACACAGGGCAGAACGATGCGCGATCCAAGGGGCGCCCGCGCCGGCGCGTCTCAGTCCGTCCGGGTGCCCGCGACCGTCAGCTGGGCGCTGGCCGGCATCGCGGTGCTGCTCGTCGGGCACGTGTTCGCCTGGCTGTATCCGCCGCAGGGACTCACGGACGTCTTCCACCTGGTCTGGGGCGTGGCCTGCGCATGGCCGGCGCTGCTCCTCCGGCGGCCGTGCTCATGGGCCCGGAACCGGCTGACGGGCCTGCTGGCGGTGCAGCTCGTCGGCAGGCCGGTGGTGTTCGCGGCCGACGACCGGCTCCTGCTCCGCACGCTCGTCGTCATCGGCTGGGGGTGACGGTGGCCGTATCGGGGCTGCTGTGGCCCGGTCCCTCCCGCCGCTACTTGCGTCACGACAGGACTGCCCGCTGCCTTCGCTGGGCCTGTCCCCGCCGAACGTTCCCCGGTGTCTGCGGCACGCCCGCAGCGGTGTCGCTCCGCAGGTTCGAGGTCGGGCGGCCGGACCCGGAGGCGTTCCGCGCCGCTGGTCGGCTTATCCGGGACACCAGGGGCGGACAGGCGCAGCAGCCCCGGCGCGAGCGGCGCACGCGCCATGCCGCTCGCCGCCGCTGCCCGCCGGACATCCCGGCAGGCAGCGGCGCAGGACGAGACTCATCCGGTCGCGGTGCGACTCCGTGAGCATGGTCCGCGGCGGGCCGGGGGACATCGACCCCGCCGGCGACGGTGATCCCGGAGGCCACGGTGTTCACCGGCCGGGCAGTGCGGGAACATCGGCTCTGCCGATCCGGACGGTCTCATGGCCACCGGCGAACCGGTCCCTACCGTCGTCACGTGCGCGACCTGCGTTGAATCGCCGAAGCGGAGGCTCGGGGCCGTCGCCTCGGTGGCGGTCGCCGAGCGGCATTCCCTGATCGGCGAGGGCTTTGGCGGCAGGGGACGGCCTGTGCCGCGTCGGCCGTCGTCACGCTGTCATCGGCACCGAAGCCGCTGATCGCGGACGTGGCTCACTGCAGTTTGCTTGCGAGACGGGGCAGCAGGCGCAGTGCGTTGTCCCGGGCGATGGCGCGGTGTGCGCGGCGGTCCACGCCGGGGTCGCGGTCGAAGTCCACGGTGCCGCGCCTCACCTCGGGGGCGGTGACGGCGGGCCAGTCGGTGCCGAACAGCACGCGGTCGGCGCCGACCGCGTTGAGCAGGGTCGGGGTGGCGTACGGGGACATCGGCAGCGCCGTGTCGTAGTAGAAGCGCCGCAGCGCTCGCCAGGTCCGCGCCGGGTCGGGCCCGCCGTCCTCCCTGCCCCAGCGCTCGACGCGGGCGACGATGTACGGCAGGAACCCGCCCGCGTGCGACAAGATGATCGATAGCCGCCGGTAGCGGTCCAGGACCCCGGCGGCGATCAGGCTGAGCGCGGTCCGCGTGGTGTCGAGCAGGAAGTCGCCCAGCCACTCTCCGACCTCGGGCACCTCGACGATCCCCTTCGGTGCGAAGGGATGGGCGAACACGACGGCGCCGCGGCGGTCGAGCTCGGCCAGCAGCGGGTCGAACATCGGGTCGCCGAGGTAGTGCCCGGCGGCCGAGGTGTTGAGCAGCACCCCGTCGGCGCCCAGCTCGTCCAGCGCGTACTCGATCTGCTGCAGCGCCAGGTCAAGGTGGAGCATGGCCACGTTGGCGAAGAAGCCGAACCGGGTGGGATGGTCGCGTACCAGCTCGGCGAGGGACTCGTTGCACACGCGCACGCCCGACTCGGCGGTCTTGCGGTCCGCGAACACCTCGGCCGGCACGGGCGCGGAGGCCACGCCCACGGCGATGTTGTTGGCCTCCATGGTCTCCAGTGTGCTCGGCAGGGTCCAGTGGGCCCAGGAGGGGCCGCCGGTGGGCGGGATGATGCCCTGCTCGACCGCCCACAGCCGCATCCTGCGCGGCACGGCGTGGTGGTGGGTGTCGATGCGTCCGTACGAGGGGCGGTGCGTGCTCGCGGCGGCGCCGCGCACCGGGATGGCGGTGACGGCCGCCGCCATCCCGGTCGCCGCGGTCAGCTTGAGGGTGCTCCGACGGGTCAGCTCGGGCATGAGTGCTCCTACTGAAGACTCGTGAGATAATCTCGGCTGAGACTATATCAGGTGCTACTAGACTGGGCGCATGCTGAAGGACCTGCTCGAGCGCCTGCTGTCCGGGAAGGACAGCCCGGCCGCCGATCAGGTGGGGCTCGGCATGCTGCTGGCCGAGGCCCACAACAGGAGCCGGGCGCGCATCAACGAGGCCCTGCGTCCGCTGGGCATCGACGTCCGCGGACTCACCGTGCTGTTGGCGCTGCCCCTGTACGGCCCGGTCAGCCAGCGGGACCTGATCGCCCGTATCGGCATCGACAAGTCCACGATGGTGCGGATCATCGACGAGCTGGAGGACAAGGGGCTGGTCTCCCGCCGGCGGGCGCCGCAGGACCGCCGCGCGTACCAGATCGTGCTGACGGGCCGCGGCGAGCAGACCCTGGACAAGGCGCGCCGGATCGCCGAGCGGACGGGGGAGGAGATCTTCGGCCGGCTCACCGGCGACGAGCGCCGCCACCTCGTCGACCTGCTGCGACGCCTGGCGGAGGAACCCTCCTGACCCGAGCCTCGCCGGACGAGCTGGTCGTCCGCCGGTGCCGCTCGCCCGTGCGGACACGGCCCCGATCAGGTGAGCGCGGTTCGGCCGCTGCGGGCAGGTCAGGACGCGCCGGGTCTGCGCGCGAGAACGAGCCCGTAGCGCGGGCTGCCGTCCTCGCGACGTCCCAGGGCGGTCAGGGGAGCGGTCGTCACGGTGAATCCGGCCGCCGACAGGTCGTCGCGGACCGCGTGCAGCGGGCACGTGCGGTAGTACATGACGAACGGGGGACGCCACACGGCGTTGCGGACCCGCATGGCCAGGTCGAACCCGAGCAGCGCCCAATACCAGGGCGAGGTGGCGGGCTGCGGAGCGCCGATCGGGAAGGCGAACAGCCCGCCGGGCCGCAGCGCGCGGTACACCCCGGCGAACAGCGCGGGACGTTCGGCGGGCAGGAAGTGCCCGAGCGCTCCGAAGCTGACCGCGAGGTCGAAGTCCCCGGCGAAGCGCAGGTCGCGCACGTCGGCCCGCACCCACTCGGCTTCCGGGTGCGCCCTGCGCGCCTGCGCGAGCATGCCCGCGCTGAAGTCCACACCCGTGATCCGCCCCTGGCACAGGGGGCGCAGGACCCGCATGCCCGCACCCGTGCCGCAGCACACGTCCAAACCCTGCCCGAAGGGCCCCAGCGGACGAAGCGCGTCGGCGGTCGCGTCGAGAACGGCGTCCGGAGTGCGGAACGGCGTGTGGTCGAACTTCGGCGCGAGCAGGTCGTAGCCGCGCTCGACAGAGGACAGCGCCTGCACCGTCAGTTCACGCAGCGAGGGGCCTTTGGGCGAGAACACCGCCCAAGCCTACTTCCGGGCCCTCGGCCGCGTGCCGCGGCCATCCGGCGGCCCGCGCCGACATCGGCCGTGCACCCTGACGTAACCCCAGGTCAGCCGACTTCTTGCGAGCGGATGTGGAGCGCGCACTTCGAAGGCGACGGCGTGGGCGCAGTTGACCGCGGCTTTGGGCTCTGGCGAGGATGCGGGTGAGAGCGATCCGAAGGAGTCACGGCATGGCGATGGCGATCGAGCGACAGCAGCGCGCAATGCTCGGCCATCGCCAGAACTTCTTCGGGCGCCCGGTGTCGTTCACCACCATCGCCTGGAACTACAGCGGCCGAATCTGGGACGTCGAACGGCCCGAGGACGGAGAACCAGCCCGTCGGCACACCGTCAGGTGTCCGGTGTGCCAGGAAACGCTGACCTATGCCGTGCACAGCATCGCGGCGACGCGGCGAAGGCGGGTCCGCCAGTTGATCGCGGCCGTCGTCTTCCTGATCGCCACGGTACCGGTGTTCTGCCTGATCATGCTGGACCCCGGTAGTCCCGTCGTGCTGTCCATCGCGTACGGCGGCGGAAGCCTGACGTTCATCACCGGCTGGCTGCTCGCCTGCGCCGCCGGCCAGGAAAAGGGGTTCGCCGGTCACGGGTCCGCCTGGCCCGGATACCTCAAACACAGGGTGTTCGTCCCGAACACCAAGGACGGCCGCTGGGTCTGACACGCTCCCTGGCCTAGCAGGGGCGGTGATCTGCCGTATCACGCGGCATTTCTGCGGCGATGGCGCCGCTGGTCGGTTCGGGGGCCGCCTGGCCGAAAGGCGCGTGCCCCTGGCGCTGGGCTGCGACGCCGTCTTGGGAGAGGTTCTGGCGGCGATCAGGTGAATCCTCGAACGTCGGACGGCGGATGCCTCTACGGTCGAACCATGGTCGACCTCACCGAGTACGAACGGCGCGGCGACCTCGACGCGCCATTCGAACTGACCAGGAAGCACGAGCGGGCGCAGAAAACGGCCGAGCGCATCCGCGAAGCGGTGCGGTGCGATGTCGCTCCGTTGACGTGGGAAGCCTACGTCGCGGGAGAGCCGTGTCCCGGTTGCGGTCTCCCGTATCGAGACGGGGAACCTTGGGACTTCAAGGGCACCATGTACTTCACGGAGGAGGAGCGCGCCCGCTACGACGCTGAGGAGGCGCGGTTCAAGAAGGCGCACGGCGACTGCCGCTCTCATCGCCACTCGGTCTCGGGATCGCTGACCATGCACTGCGGCAAGTGCTGCCCGCCGCCGCCGCTGTCGCCACGGCAGATCGAGAAGATCGGCCGCCTCCTCGGGACTCCGAAGCAGCCCCATGAACTGATGCGGTGGCGCCTCCGGTTGTACTGCGGCCACGTCGTGGAGGAGCAGGCGCACTACACGCACAAGACCCTTCACTCGGCGTTCACGGGCTCCACTTCGTGCCCCGAGTGCGGTCTCGATCCGGCGACCATCGTGGACGGCGAGGCCGTCGGCCTCGTGGAGGAGCCGCCTGGTCCGGCCAAGCCGTCACCTGCCGCGCCACCCCGCCGGTCCACCAAGCCGCGGAAGCCCACGAGAGCCGAGCTGGAGGCGAGAGTGCGCGAACTGGAAGCGGAGGTCGCGCGGCTTCGCGGTTCGTAGCCGCGACGGGACATCGCCGCCCACGGCGGGCCGATTCGGCTTCCACGCCCGCATGACCCGCGAACCGCCGTCGGACTGCCTCCTGTGGGAGCACATGCTCACGTCCCAGAGCGTCGTGACCAGGCAGGGGACGTGATGCCGCCCGGCGCGGACTTCTGGCTGTTCGACCACAGGCGATGTTCACTGGTGCAGGCCCGTTCGATCATCAACCGCGCTGGTCGGGGTGGTCGGTGAGCAGTGCGAGGCCGTGGGCGATGGCGTTGCGGGTGGTCTCGTTGCCCGCCACCACCAGCCGCACCCGGCGGCTTCGCCTGGGCGACCTCCTGAGGGCCGCAACCCGGTGTCATGTCCAGGGCCGCACTGCAGATCACCATGTGGCGAGGCCGCAAATCGGTGCGGAGACGCCGCCGACCGAGACCGTGCGCCCAGCTCCGCGCCGTCGCGGCATGGCATTGTCGGCTCGGAGCCGGACCGCCCGTGCTTCCCCGCCGCGCCGCCAGTCCTCGATGCCCGGCGGGGTAGGCCGCTACGCGGTCCGCCTGCATGGTCAACTCCCCCTTGCCCAGTCTCGATCCGGTGGGACGCGATCCCGGCGTGTCGGCGGAGCTCACCGACGGGATCGTTCAGGAACGAGGCGCTGACGACCGGGGATGCGTTGTCGGACGTGTCGGCGCGTGCGGTCCTCTCACGTGCTCCATCACGTCGGAGGGGATCCGGACGACCCGTGCGGGCGATTCGCCGATCCATGTCACAAGATCCGTCGCAGTCCCTCGCGCGCTCGGGGAACCCGCCGACGCTCACGACCGCAGCGCACCTACCGCTGCGGAGGGGCCGACCCGCCGGCCTGGCCGAAGGAGAGGTGCCCACGCGGAACCGGCTCCGTCGCGAGGGGCGAGATGGAGTCGCTGCCGACGTTCCGGCAGGTGACGTGGCTGTCTGCGCGACGTCGCACCGGATGGGCACCGGCACGTGGCCTCCGTCCGCCATACCGGAGGCCGTGTTCGACTCCGAGGGCATCGACCTGGACTCCACGGAGCGGGCCGCGGGCGGCGCCGCCGCACGCAGGCACGGCGGGCCGCACTTCGCCGGTCGGCAGGGCGACATCTGCGATCCCGGCGTCCGCCGTACGTCCACGCCTCCTCCCGGCCGTCGGCAGGCGCTTCATCATGGACGCGAAGAAGCCGTATCGCGGTTCCCGACGCCCGCGTAGATCAGCGGGACGGTCGGGCCTCCCTCGTACCACCGGCGCGGATACACCGGGAGCACCGTGTCGGCTTCTTCGGCCGCGTCCGGGTAACGGTCCCCCCCATTCCGCGCCGACTTGGTACAGGTCGGCGTCGATCGTCATGGCGGCGGCCGCGTCGTTCTCCGCGCAGCAGCGGAACAGCGCGAAGAGATCGCGGCTTTCCGGCATCAGGGCGCGTCGCGGCATTCTGGTCCGCGTGGCGGCGAATATCTCGGCCATGGCGTCCGGGAGTTGTTGTCCACGTTGGCGGGCAGGCGGTCGTCGCGGTATCGCGAACGGGATATCGCCTGATCCGCCGGTCTTCTCGATGTTCTTGGGTAGTGCAGACGGCGAGCCGCTTCCCGAGAGAGCCGTCCGTCTTTCACGTCAGCTGCTCGGCTGTGGCCTCCGAGCCGAAAAGACCGGGCGCAGTATCCGCCGCCGCACAGGACCATTGCGTCACGGTTGAGGGATTCTGATGCAACGGACTTGGCCCGCGCGTCCGCCGACGCCTTCCGCTCGGCCCGCCCGCAGTTCGCCTCCGTCGTGGACACGCCGGATCCGACCTTCATGCAGTGCAGTGCGATGGGGAGGCCGAACGCCCCCAGACCAGCGAAACAGATGCTGTTGCAGGACCAATGTCCGGGGGAGCTGCACCACACACTCCTTGCCGTCAGCGGCGGGCGCCTGCGGTATGCCGTCCGGTGCCCGCCAGTCCGCGCCAGCGAGAATCGAACCCGCCCCTGCTGCTCGTCGCGCTCATGGAGAACCGCCGAGGCAGTGGTCAAGAACCCGTCTTGGTGATTTCGGCAGGCGGCTTTTTTGTAGAGGCGCGGATGCCGGTATATGTCGCGTCCGGTGATCGTTTCTTGTCGTGCGAGACATGTGGACACTGCCATGGTGATGTGTATGTGCGACGACATGCGGGCCTCATTCGAGCAGGCCGTAGAAGCGGACATTCGGGAACACGGCTGAGGTCAATAAGATGTCCCGCAAGCGTGCGCTCGGATGGTGGCGATCGGCACGCCTAATCGAGAGGGGTGTGCTAGCCTGTTCGCCTGTGACGCGATACAAGAGGGTCGTCGTGAAGCTCAGCGGCGAGGCTCTGGCAGGCGAGTCCGGTTGGGGCGTCAGCCAGCAGATGCTGCAGCGGCTCGCTGACGAAATCATCGCCCTGTACGACAACGACATCCGGGTTGCCGTCGTCATCGGAGGCGGCAACTACTTCCGCGGTCGAATGGCCGCCAGTTGGGGCATTTCCCACGCCGAGGCCGACAATATCGGAATTCTCGGTACGGTGATGAACGCGTTGATGCTGCGCGGCGTTCTGACCGCCCGCACCGACGCGGACATCCGGGTCATGACGGCGATTCCGATCCAGTCGGTCGCGGAGCCGTTCATCCGGCTCCGGGCCATGCGTCACCTCGACCACGGCTGCATCGTGCTGCTGGCGGGCGGCATCGGGCAGCCCTACGTCACCACCGACTACCCGTCGGTCCAGCGGGCGCTCGAACTGGAGGCCGACGCCCTCCTGGTGGCCAAACGCGGCGTCGACGGCGTCTACGACCGCGATCCGAACGTGCATCCGGACGCCGAGCGGTACCAGACGCTGCGCTACGAGGAGGCCATCACGCGCGGCATCTCCATCATGGACAGGAGCGCGTTCATCCTGGCGCACGAACAGGGCCTCACCATGCACATCTTCGATGTGACCCGGCGCGGCGCCATGCTCGACGTCTGCAACGGCGAGGACATCGGCACCACCGTCCAGGCATGAGTTCCGGCCGTTCACCGGCCGCCGACGACGCCTCATCCCGCACGCGCGAACAGCGGACGCGACGACCGCGAGACCCCTGGCACGGCGGCGCGTCCGGCTCTCCGGGCACGTGCCGCGCACCGTGACTCAGCCGGTCGGCCGCCCGTCGCCCGCACGGCCGGGGGCCCACCCGCACGGCCAGATCCGCGCCCACCCGTTCACGACGCCGCGGACGTCCCGCAGGCTCGGGGCGGCCGCGCGGTACGGGGACCTGCACACCGACGTGCTGGACGCGGAGCGCCGCGCGGGCGTCCGGCTCGTCGCGGAGAACGCGCACTGGACCACCGCGTTCGTCCCGGCGGCGGAGCGCTTGCCGGTGGAGGTCCACCTGTACCCGCGCCGCAGGGCGAAGACGATCCCCGACCTCGACGCGCGGAACGCGACGCGTTCGTCGCGCTCTACCTGGACCTGCCGGCCCGCTTCGACCGGCTGTGCGACGCGCCGCTGCCGTACATCGCCGCGTGGCACCAGGGCCCGGTGGACGACCCTGACGACCTCGGGTACCTGCACCTCCAGCTGTTCTCGATCCGGCGGTCGGCGGACAAGCCGAAGTGCCTCGCCGGATCCGAGTCGGGCATGGGCGCCTTCGTCGCCGACGCCCTCCCCGAGCAGGCGGCGCGCCGCATGCGGGAGGTGTGAGCGTGCGCGGCGGAGTGTGGTCCGCGCCGGGACGGATCGACATCATCGGCGAGCACACCGACTACAGCGGCGGCTTCGCGCCGGCGCGCCGCACCGTCGTGCGCGCCCGGCCCCGCGCCGACGGCCGCATCGCGGCGGTGTCCGCCGGGTACGGCGCGGTCGAGTTCCCCGCCGCGACGGTCCCGGGCGAGGTCACCGGGTGGGGAGCCCACGCACGCGGAGAACGGGTACGTCGGCGCGCCCGCCGGCGTCATGGACCAGATGGCGTCCCTCCACGGAGGAGATGCTCGTCGGCGCGCGACGCCTGACCGCCGAGCCCGTCCCGTGCGACTTCGGGGCCGCGGGGCTCGACCTGCTCGTGGTCGACACCCGGTCGCCGCACCGGAACGCGGACGGCGCGTTACGGCGTGCGCCGCCGGACCTGCGCCGCGGCGGCGCGGGCCCTCGGCGTCGCGGACCTGCGCGACGGGACCGACCTCGACGGCGCCCTCGCCCGCCTCGCCGATCCCGTTGCCGCGCGGCGCGTCCGGCACGTCGTGCGGGAGAACACCCGGGTTCTTGCGGCCGCCGGGCTGCTGCGGGCGGGCCGGGCGCCGGGAGGTCGGACCGCTGCTCACCGCCTCCCACGCCTCGTTCCGGGACGACTACGAGGTGTCCGCCGCCGAACTCGACACGGCCGTCGATGCGGCGCTCGCGGCCGGGCGCCCCGATGATCGCCCGGCGGCTTCGGCGGATCGGTGCTCGCGCCGGTCGAGCGGGACGGCCGGGGCGCCGTCGAGGCCGCCGTGTTGGACGCGTTCGCATGGCGCGGGTTCACCGCGCCCGGTTTCCACATGGCGCGCCCGTCGCGGGGCGCCGGGCGGGCCGGATGACCGGCCCGCCCCGCCCGCGGGCCGGGCCGTCCGGTCAGTCGAGCGCGTTCGCGAACATGCCGGGCTTGTAGGAGCCGGCCGGGGTCCGCACGATCACGTTCATCCGGTTGGCGGCGTTGATCATCGCGACCAGCGCGATCAGCGTGCCGACCTGGTCGTCGTCGAAGTGCTCCCGCACCCGCGCCCAGGTCTGGTCGGACACGCCGCCGCCCGCGTCCGCGAGCCGGGTGCCCTCCTCGGCGAACGCGAGCGCCGCCCGCTCGGCCTCGCTGAACACGGTCGCCTCCCGCCACGCCGCCACCAGGTGCAGCCGGACGGCCTCCTCCCCGGCGGCCGCGGCCTCCTTGGTGTGGATGTCGATGCACATCGCGCAGCCGTTGATCTGGCTGATGCGCAGCATCACCAGCTCGCGGACGGACTTCGGCAGCGGCGACGCCTCCAGGACCGAGCCGGCGGCGTACACGCGCTTGGCGAACTTCGCCGCGGTCTCGCTGGCGAACAGGTCGAATCGGGGTTCCATGGCATGCTCCTCACTGGTGGGCGCGGGCCGCGCGGCCTCCGCGCGGCGTCCTGACGACCACGAGACGCCGCCGGACCAGGCCCCGTGACGGCGCACCGGTGTGACGTACGCCACGGGCCCGGGGCGTCACGGACCGGCGGGCACCGGCACCGTATGCGTGCACGACGAGCCGAGACGGGCAGGAGCCGACCATGAGCGAGCCGCACACCGACGCACCGGCCACCCGCCCCGCGGACCCGGCCACCGAGGTGTTCGTCTCCCACCGCAACCTGCTGTTCACCGTCGCCTACGAGATGCTCGGCTCCGCCGCGGACGCCGAGGACGTGCTGCAGGAGACGTGGCTGCGCTGGGTCGGCGTCGACCTCGCCGGGGTGCGGGAGCCGCGCGCCTACCTCGTCCGGATCGTCACCCGGCAGGCGCTGATACGGCTGCGGACGCTGCGCCGCCGCAAGGAGTCCTACATCGGCCCGTGGCTGCCCGAACCGCTGCTGACCTCGCCGGACGTCGCCGAGGACGTCGAGCTCGCCGAGAGCGTCTCGATGGCGATGCTGCTGGTGCTGGAGACCCTCGGCCCGACCGAGCGCGCGGTGTTCGTGCTGCGCGAGGTGTTCGACCTCGGCTATGACGAGATCGCCGAGGCGGTCGGCAAGAGCCGGGACGCCGTCCGGCAGATCGCCCACCGGGCGCGCGCGCATGTCGCCGCCCGCCGCCCGCGCGTCCCCGTCTCCCCGGCCGAGTCGCAGGCGGCGCTCGACGCGTTCCGGCGGGCGCTCGAGACGGGCGACCTGCAGGGCCTCGTCGACAGGCTCGCGCCGGACGTCGTCCTCCTCGGCGACGGCGGCGGCGTCCGGCAGGCCGTGGTGCGGCCGATCGTGGGGGCCCGCAAGGTGGCCCGCCTGCTGGAGGCCGGGCGGGCCAGGGTGGCGGACGCCGTCTCCTACGAGCCGGTGCAGGTCAACGGACGCCCCGGGCTGCTCGTCCGGATCGACGGCGAGATCGACAGCGTCGTCGCGCTGCGGATCGACGACGGCCTGATCACCGGCCTCTACATCGTGCGGAACCCGGAGAAGCTGTCCCACATCGGCCACGAGACCACCGTGACCCGCTGACCCGCCCGCCTCAGCGGCCCCGCCAGAACGGGGCGCGTCCGATCGCGGACATCGCGAACACCAACACCCGCCTCAGACCGGCCCGCGCACCCGCCAAGACCCCGTCGCGCCCGTGCCCAGAGCCCGCCCGCGTACCCCGGCGCATCGAAGGCACTTCGTCCGACCCCAGCTGGCGGCGGTCAGGTCGTGGGCAGCGCCGCCGAGGCCCGGATCGGGCGGCCTCGGGGCGTGAAGCGCCTTGGAGAGACCCTCCGACGGCGTCCGTACATGCTCGCGTACCTGCGCAAGCCCGCCGAGGTCCACCCCGAGGTGCTGGAGTACCTGGAGAGGGGCCGGTCGGCATTGGACCCCTGCCCGGGCCGGCTCCTCGTGCACGGAGGGGCGCTGGGGGTCCGGGAGGGGCAGTGGCCCGGGGACGTCGTGCTGGTGGAGTCCCCGTCGACGAAACACGCAGGCGACTCCTGCGACTCGGCCGCCTATCAGGAGATCAAGCCGCTGCGTACCGCCCGTCTCGAGGGCGACCTGGTCATCGTGGACGGCGCCGACCCCGACCACGACTCGGCCGAGATGGCCGCCGCACTGCGCGCCGCCGGACGCTGCCGCTCTTCGCCCCCCGTAGTGACAGCGGCCGCTTTGGACTTGGCATGGCCCCGGCCGTGCTCGCGCAGGTGATGCATGACGTGCGCGTACGCGCTCGTCAGAGAGCCGTGTGCGCCGGGGCGTCGCTCGCACGGTTCTCGGGCAGGTCGAAGCAGAACTTCCGGTATTCGGTGCCCTCGTCGGCGAGGATGCCGCCGAGGGAGTGGTTGAACACCGCCGCGATGTGAACCCCGCCCGCCGCGTCCCCGCGTCAGTAGCGGGCCGGGCCGCCGTTGGCGCGGACGGCGTCCGCCGCCGCTTCGGCGAAGGCACGGACGCGCGCCGTGACACCGGCCGTACGCCACACCACGGCCACGTGCGTCGGCGGGGCATCCTCGATCGGGACGAAGGCGATGTCGGGACGGGCGTAGTACCGCTCGACGGACGCCGCCACCGGCGAGATGCCCTGCCCGGCCGCGACCAGGGCGAGCAGCTCCTGGAAGGTGGCCACGGACTGCCCCCTCGGGACGGTCCGGCCACTGGGGGTCTGGGCGGGGACGTGGAAGTCCCACCAGTACCGCGGCGCGGGCCCGGTCACGCCGAAGACCGTGTCGTGGGCCAGGTCCTCGAGCGAGACACTGCGGCGGCGGGCGAACGGGTGCCGGGCGGCGACGGCCAGCACCCGGGGCTCCGACAGCACCACGGGGCCCACGGTGAGATCGGGCTCCTCGACCGGCAGGCGGGTCAGCAGCACGTCCACGTCCCCGTCGCGGAGGGGGCCGAGCGGGTCGGCGAAGTGCGTCTCGCGCATCAGGATCTCGCAGCCCGGATGCCGGGAGCGGAACCCGTCCATGATCGCGGCGGTCAGCTCGCCGGCTCCGGTGCCGAGGAAGCCGACGCGCAGCACGCCCTGGACGCCTCTGGCCGCGGCGATCGCCCGCTCCACCGCGGAGTCGAGCTGCCGGACGACCGGCTCCAGCTCGGCGTGCAGCCGCGCGCCCAGTGGAGTGAGCGTCACCCGGCGGCTCGTCCGCTCGAACAGCGGGGCACCGATCCGGCGTTCCAGCTTCCTGATCGTCTGGCTGACCCGGGCCTGCGACAGGCGCAGGCGTTCGGCGGTACGGCCGAAGTGCAGCTCCTCGGCCAGCACCAGGAAGCTCTCGATCTCGTGGCGCTCCAACATCGATAACTCTCACTTATGGGTCGTGATCCGCTTCGTCATTGTTCCGGACCTGCCCGCGGACGAGGCTCTGGAAGGTGTCGAGGAACGACGGCAACGGAGTGAGGTCGCGATGACGGCAGTGAGCGAAGCGTCGGCGGCACCGGCCGCGCGGCGGGACGGGCGGATCTGCGGACGGGAGTGGTGGACCCTGCTGGTCGCCATGACGGGCACGTTCATGGCGATCATGGACTCGTTCATCGTGAACGTGGCGCTGCCCTCCGTCCGCGCCGAGCTGGACGCCTCGTTCGCCCAGGCCGAGCTGGCCGTGAGCGGTTACGTGCTGGTGTACGGGCTGCTGCTGGTCACCGGCGGACGGCTCGGCGACCTGTTCGGCGCCCGGCGGCTGTTCCTGATCGGGACGGTGGTCTTCACGCTGGCCTCGCTGGCCGCCGGGCTCGCCGGCGATCCGGTGACGTTGATCGCTTTCCGGGCGGCGCAGGCCGCGGGGGCGGCGCTGTTCTATCCGCAGGTGCTGGCAGTGCTGCAGATCGTGTTCACCGGCCGCGCCCGGGCCACGGCGTTCGCCGTCTTCGGCGCCACGATCGGGCTGGCCTCCATCGCCGGGCAGGCGATCGGCGGCCTGCTGATCCACCTCGACCTGTTCGGGCTCGGCTGGCGCAACGTGTTCCTGGTGAACGTGCCGCTCGGACTGCTCGCCCTGATCGGTGCCGCCCGCACCCTGCCGGCCGGGCACACCGCCGACGGCGACGCCGGGCACGCCTGCAGCCTGGACCTTGCCGGCGTCGGCCTGCTCAGCGCCGCACTGCTGTTGCTGATCGGCCCGCTCACGCTGGGCCAGCAGGCCGGCTGGCCGGCCTGGACGTGGTTCTCGCTGGGCGCCGCCCTGCCCGCCGCCGCGGCGTTCCTGGCCTGGGAACGCCGCCTGGCCTCGCGCGGCGGGAGCCCGCTGATCGACCCGGCGCTGTTCAGGCTGCGGACGTTCGCGGCCGGCAACGCGATCGCGGTGGCGTTCTTCGCCGGCAATGCGGGCCTGTTCTTCGTGCTCACCCTGCACCTGCAGAACGGCATGGGCTACTCCCCGCTGGCCGCGGGGCTCACCTTCGTCCCGCTCGCGGTGACGTTCTCGCTGGCCTCGATGCTGGCGCCCCGGCTGCAGGGCCGGTACGGCCGCCATGTGCTCACCTGGGGATACGTGATCAACGCCGTGGGCACGCTGGCGCTGCTGATCACCGCGTGGGCGGCCGGGACGGGGCTGACCGGCTGGATCATGTTGCCGGCGCTGGCCGTGATCGGCTTCGGGGAGGGCCTGGGTGTCAGCCCGCTGATGGGAAGCGTCCTGGCCGGGGTGCCCGCCAGGAGCGCCGGTTCGGCGGGCGGCGTGCTGGAGACCGCGGGACAGGTGGGCATGTCGCTCGGTGTCACGGTGCTCGGCCTGCTGTTCTCCGCGGCGCTCGGCGGAACGCACGACGCCGCCGCCGCGCCGGACGCCTACACCGACGCCTTCACGGTCACGCTGGTCGGCAACCTGGCCCTCGCCCTGGCGGCGATGGCATTGCTGCCGCCGCTCGTCCGCAAGCACTGATATCCGATCACCGACTGGGCAAGGGGCTCGCATGAAGGCCATCCGCGTCCGCAGCCCGCAGGCCGGGGGCGACGGGCTCGTCCTGGAAGACGTTCCGTACCGCACGCCGCCGAGAACGATGTCATCGTCAAGGTCCACGCGGCCGGGTTCACACCGGGCGAGCCGAGCTGGCCGGGGACCTGGACCGACCGGGCTGGCCGCGACCGCGCCCCGGCCGTCCCCGGCCACGAGGTCTCCGGCGAGGTGGCCGGGCTCGGCCTGGGCACCACCGGCCTGACTTTCGGCCGGCGCTTCTTCGGCCTCACCGGCTGGACCCGCGACGTCGCCGCGATCGCCGCCGAGGTCGATGGCACGCGCCGCCAACCTGGCCGCGCCGCTCGTCAAGGCCGCGACGCCACTCGCCTAGATGTTCTGTCCCGACAGGTTGGTGACGCGGCTGGCGGGTGGGAGGCCGCCGAGTGC